>JALDXK010000400.1:0-5971 GCA_032155105.1 Acidobacteriota bacterium | reverse complement strand
ATACAACACGTATCGCTATGCCGGGCTTCCGCCGGGACCCATCGCCGCGCCCGGCAAAGCCTCGCTCGAGGCCGCCGCGACACCCGCGCAGGTGGACTACATCTATTTCGTGAGCAAGAACGACGGCTCGCACGTGTTTGCGGCAACGCTCGACGAACACAATCGCAACGTGCAGACCTGGCAGCGCGATTACTTCCGCAAACAGCGAGAGCCGTAGTCGCGCCGGATCGCCTTGCGCCGGCAGAGGCCGGCGATGATAATCAGCCTCACTTTCCGGCGTCCTGCCGGATAAGGTCTGCTGCTCGTCGGACCGAGGTGTCTATGTTCGCTCACCGCGCCGTACTCCTGCTTGCCTCCGCGCTGCTTTCCGTATCAACCGTCTTCGCGCAGGTTCCGGACACGATCTTCGACGGCATCACCCGCCGCGACATCGGGCCCGTGTTCATGAGCGGGCGCATCAGCGACCTCGCCGTGTACGAGGACGATCCCGCGATCTTCTATGCGGCGTCGGCCTCCGGCGGCCTGCTGAAAACCATCAACGGCGGCACGACCTGGGAGAACGTCTTCGATTCACAAACCACGGTGTCGATTGGCGACATCGCGATCAACCCGACCGATCCAGGCGTCGTGTGGGTGGGTACCGGCGAAGCGAACAACCGCCAGAGTTCCTCCTGGGGCGACGGCATCTACAAATCGGTGGACGGCGGCAAGACCTGGAAGAACATGGGCCTGCGCGACTCGCAACACATCGGCCGCATCGTGGTCGACCCGCAGGATACCGACATCGTCTACGTCGCGGCCGTTGGCCGGCTGTGGGGCCCCAACATGGAACGCGGCGTCTTCAAGACCACGGATGGTGGCGTTAGCTGGCAGCACGTGCTCGCCATCAACGAGAACACCGGCGCCACCGACCTCATCATGGATCCCGCTAATCCGAAGGTGCTGTTCGCCGCCGCGTATTCGCGGCGCCGCACCGGGTGGGGATTCAACGGCGGCGGACCGGACTCGGGTATCTACAAGAGCACGGATGCGGGCCGGACCTGGCGCAAGCTGGCCGGTGGCCTGCCGGGCGGCGACACGGGTCGCATCGGCCTCGACATCTATCGCCGCGATTCGAACATCGTCTACGCCATCGTCGAGAACCGTGACGGCGGTGTGTTCCGCTCCGCGGACAAGGGCGAGACTTGGACCAAGGTGAGCAGCCTCAATCCGCGCCCGATGTACTTCAGCCAGATCCGCGTGGATCCCAATGACGTCCAGCGGATCTACGTGAATGGCGTGAACCTTCACATCTCGGACGACGGCGGCAAGACATTCCGCGACGACGGGGCGTCGGTGGTGCATTTGGATCACCACGCGTTTTGGATCAATCCGGCCAACTCGCGCCACCTGATCAACGGGAACGACGGCGGTGTGTGGGTGAGCCGCGATCGCGCGCAGACGTGGGAGCACCTGAACAACTATCCGATCGGCCAGTTCTACAACGTCGATGTGGACATGCAGCAGCCGTATCACATCTACGGCGGGATGCAGGACAACGCCTCATGGGGCGGACCGAGTTCTGTACGCGACCGCCAGGGCATTGCCAACGAGCACTGGTACCAGATGCTGTCGTGCGACGGCATGTTCACCGTAGTCGATCCCCTCGACGGCAACACCATCTACACGAATTGCCAGAACGGCCGCATCGTCCGCTACGATCGGAAGACCGGCGAGCGCAAGTCGATCATGCCGCAGGCCGACGCGGGGCAGCCGCCCTTGCGGTGGAACTGGACGGCGCCGATCGTCGTCTCCACGCACGACAAGCGCACGCTCTACACCGGCGCGCAGCGGGTGTTCAAGTCCGTCGATCGCGGCCAGAACTGGACCGCCGTCAGCCCGGATCTCAGCTACAACCTCAATCGCGACGAAATGCAGATCATGGGTGTCGCGGGCCGCGACATCACGGTGGCGCGCAACGACGGCATGTCGTCGTTCGGCAACATCACCGCGCTGGCCGAGTCGCCGCGCCGTGCCGGCCTTCTGTACGGCGGCACCGACGACGGCAACATCCAGGTGTCGCGTGATGGCGGCGCCAGTTGGAGCACCGTGGCGAGCCGCGTTCCCGGTGTACCCAAGCTGATCTACGTGAGCCGCATCACGCCTTCGGCGTTCGCCGAGGGCACGGTCTATGCCTCGTTCGATGGCCACCGCAGCGACGACTTCAAGCCGTGGGTGTTCATGAGCACCGATTTCGGCGACACGTGGCGCTCGATCAGCGGCAATTTGCCCGCGGGCTCGGTTTACGTAATCAAGGAGGATCCGCGGAGTCAGAACCTGCTCTACGTCGGCACTGAGCTTGGCCTCTTTGTCTCGATTGATCGCGGCGCCAACTGGTCGCGGTGGAAGGGAATGCCCACGGTCGCCGTGTACGACCTGGTCGTGCACCCGCGCGACAACGACCTGATTCTCGGCACGCATGGCCGCAGCATCATGGTGTTCGACGACATCACGCCGTTGCAGCAACTCACGCCCGCGGCGTTGTCGTCGGCGAGCCACGTGTTCGACATCGGACCGTCGGTGCAGTACATCCCGAATGAGAACGGATGGTTCCTGGGCGGGCGCTCGTTCCGCGCGCCGAACCGCGCATTGGGTGCCTTCGTGAATTACCACCTGCGGGCGGCAGCCAGGGGGGACGTCACGATCGTGATCAGCGACGCGGCCGGTAGCGTCGTGCGACGGCTCACGGGTCCCAAGACGGCCGGCATGCATCGGGTCGCCTGGGATCTTCGTGCCGAGCCAATCGGCGCGGCCACCACCGGACTGGCGGGCGCGTTTGTGCTGACCAATCTGGGCCCGTTCGTGCTGCCCGGTGACTATCGCGTACAAGTGACCATCGACGGACGTACCGAGACGCGCACCGCGAAGGTCATACCCGATCTTCTCGTTGACATCACGGATGCGGATCGCCAGACGCTCTATCGCACGCTGCTGACGCTGACCGATCTGCAGCGCACGGCGACGTCTGCTGCCGAAGCGGCGACGAAGCTCGACGAACAGATGGGGGAAATCACTGCGGCGTTGAAGGAGCATGCCAGCGTGCCAGCCGCCGTTTCCTCCGCGGCAGGAAATCTCGCCAAGCAGGTCACCGACTTGCGAACCGCGATCGCCGGGCGTCCGGGACAGGGCGGCGGCGGTGGCGGCGGTGGTGGTGGTGGTGCGCAACCGGTGCGCAACCGCATCAACGCGCTCAAGACCGAGGTCATCGGCTCACAGTCGCTACCGACGCGCGTGCAGTTGGCGCAGGTCGACGTGGTGCAGAAGTTGCTCAGCGACCTGGTCGGCCAGACGAATGCGGTGATCACCTCATCGCTGCCGAGCCTCTACAAGCAACTGAGCGAGAACAGCATCCATCCCGGGCTGGTGGTGATGCAACCGATCAAGCTCGTGCCGGGTGGGCAGTAAGGGTCTCGCGGCGGGAATCGTACTCACGCGATCAGCACGCCCGAGGCGTAGCGAGACTCCGCCTCAGACCGCCGAGCATTGGGCGACGGCTCCGCCTCGCGAGCAGCAGCGTCTTCTTGCCCCGCTTCCACCACCCCACCACGCTGGAAGACGCGTGGCGGGGGCCCCGGCTCCGGCGGGGCGAGAGTCTTGAAGGCGGGGCCTTCAAGACTCTGTCTCGACCTCGGGCGTGGTCGTCTGAACTACTGGGTGCTGGTCAGCGGCGGCACCGGCTTCATGGGCGCCGGCTTCAACGGCCCGGCGCCGATCTGGTCATACAACGCGGGCACCCTCGTGATCAGCGCGTTGGTGTCGGCGATCACCTTGGCCATGTCGGCGCGTCCTTCGGTCAGTCCTCGAACCTGCTGGGCCGTCGGCGGAGAGTGCACGCCGTTGAGCTGTCCCTTGACCGACACGATCGACGAGCGCACGTTCTGCTGTTGCCCGCCACCACCGCCACCACCGCCACCGCCGCCACCACCACCGGCCGGCGGCGCACCGGGCGCGGCCACGCCGAGCCGGCGACGCAGATCCGCCAACTGCTTGCCCACGTCTTCCATGGCCGTCTTCGCCGCGGGCGGCGCTCCCGCCGCGGACTTGAGGAGGCCCTCGAGCGATTGAAACTGCGTGCCGAGCTGCGTCACCGCCGCCGCTGCTTCATTGGCTGACTCGTGCAGGCGATGGAGCGCCAGCGTGGTGTCGTGCAGCGTGCGTCGATCCGTGTCGGTCATCGGGATGGCGGTGTCGCCAATCACGCGCACGGGTTTAGTCGCCACTTCCTTGTCGCCGACGAGCAGCGTCACGCGGTACTCGCCGGGCATGACGAACGGTCCCATGTTGCCGCCCTGGCCGCCGCCACCACCGCCGCCACCGCCCCCACCACCCTGGACCGGTGGCCCCGGTGGGACCGGCTGATAGCGCAGGTCCCAGTGCACGCGGTTGATGCCGGCGTTACGCGCGTTCCTGAGGTCATTGCCCGACAGTTCGCGCACCACTGTGCCGGCGCCGTCGCGGATGCGCAGGGTCAGCTGCGTCGCCGCGCCCTTGAGGTAATAGCTGATCGCCGCGCCAGGCGTCGGGTTCTGGCCGCGGAACGGCTTGTCGGTCAGGAAGCCGCGATCCTGCGCGAGGTTCATCTGCATCGCCTGGCGCATGTCGAACAGGAACGCATCCGCGCGCATCGCCTCGGCCGCCTGCTGGATCGGCGTCATATCGTCGAGGATCCAGAGGCTGCGTCCGTGGGTCGCCAGGATCATGTCGTTGTCGCGGGGATGGATCACGATCTCGTGGATCGGCACGGTCGGAAGTCCCGACCGTACGCGTTGCCACTTGCCGCCGTTATCGAGCGACACGAACAGGCCGAACTCGGTGCCGGCATACAGCACCGATGGGTTCTTCGGATCCTCCGTCACCGTGGTCACGGTGTGGCCGGCGGGCAGGCCTTCGCTGATCGGGCGGAAGTTGTTGCCGCCGTCGACGCTGGCGTAGAGGTAGCTCTTGTAGTCGTCGTTCTCGTGGTTGTCGAACGCGACATACATCGTGTTGGCGTTGTGTTTCGACAGCACCACGCCGGAGACGTACGCCTGCTTCGGCATGTTGGGGAACCGCGAGGCGAGGTTGGTCCAATTGCCGCCGCCATCGCGGGTCATGTGGACGACGCCGTCATCGGAGCCGGTCAGGATCAGGCCGGCCTGTTGAGGCGACTCGGCGATCTGCACCAGGTTGCCGTAGGAGCCCACGCCGTCGTTGCGGGCGATGGTGATGCCCTTGCCGGCCACGCCCATCAGCGGCAGCGCGTCGCGATCGAGCTGCTGCGTGAGGTCAGCGCTGATCGCGGTCCAGCTCTGGCCGCGATCGGTGGAGCGGAATAACTTCTGCGCGCCGGCGTAAATTGTCGACGAGTTGTGGGGCGAGATGGCGAGCGGGGTGTTCCAGTTCCAGCGATTCGCCGGCTCGTCACGGCCCGGCAGCGGCCGGATCGGCATGCGCTCCTTGGTGCGCAGGTCGACGCGGACGATGTTGCCGTTTTGCGACTCGGCATAGGCGATGAACTGGTCGTTCGGATCGAGGAGCGCCTCGAAGCCGTCGCCGCCCTGGATGCGATACCAGTCGTCATTGAGGATGCCGGCGTTGCTGCGGACCGCACTTGGGCCGCACCACGTGTAGTTGTCCTGCATGCCGCCGCACAGGTTGTAGGGGACCGCCATGTCGTAGCCGACGTGGTAGTACTGCGAGAGGTTCATGTTGTTGATGCCCTCCCACGTCTTGCCCTTGTCCCAGCTCATGCCGATGCCGCCGTCGTTGCCGTCGATGATGTGATTGGGGTTGTTCGGGTTGATCCACAACGCGTGATGATCCGAGTGCAGCGTGCCGTTCTCGATGAAGGTCTTGCCGCCGTCATCCGAGATGTGGATCTGGACGCCGCCGACGTAGACGCGCAGGTCGTTGGTCGGATCGAAGTTGTCGTTGTCGCGACGATCGCGGCTGC
>JALDXK010000399.1:0-5978 GCA_032155105.1 Acidobacteriota bacterium | reverse complement strand
GGGGTCGCCGCACCACTTCGATGTTCCGCTCGATGAGCCCGCGGTGATACACGGGCGCCTGGTTCGAGTAATCGAGGTAGCGCTTGTAAGCCTCGTGCACCACCGTCGGGCTCGGGCAGCTGTTGCCGTTGTTGAGGTTGATGAGCGAACGATCGAGCGTAAACGCGTTCTGGATGTCGCGCCAATAGCCTTCGTCTGCCGCGACGTCGTCCGGCGCGCGGTTGCCCAACGCACGCGACGCCTGCGCGACGAGCTCGATGCTGTTCGTGCCGATTGCGAGCGCACCGGCTCCGGCGGTGCTGGAGATCCGAAGGAACGAGCGTCGGCTGGTCTTCATGGGCGGATCATACAGCCTTCACACGATTGGCGGCTCATCGGCTTGGGAGTAGAATCCGCCCCATGAGAACCAGCCGATTCGGACTTGGCGTCGCCATCGTGTGTGTGGTGGGCGCGGCCGCCGCCTCCGCCTCCGCTCGCATCGGTGGTGGCGAGCTACGGCGTGACCTCGCCGACTTGTCCGCCGTAGCTTCAGCGAAGGTGGAAGCTGCCTCCGGCAGCCAAGGCGGGCAGGACCGCGTCGATTTCAGCGTGATCGAAAAGATCCGCCAGGAAGGCATGGAGCGATCGAAGGCCGTCGAGACCTTCGAGCACCTGACCACCAACATTGGCCCACGCCTCACCAACTCGCCGGCGCACAAGCAGGCGATTGCGTGGACGCAACAGACGCTCAAGGCATGGGGCATGAGCGACGTGCACACCGAGCCTTTCCAGTTCGGCCGCGGCTGGACGCTCAACAAAGTCACCATCGAGATGGTCGAGCCGCGGTACATGCCGCTCATCGGCTACCCGCGCGGCTGGTCGCCCTCGACCTCAGGGCGCATCGTGGCCACGCCCATCTGGGTGCCAGGACTCGACGATGCGGCGATGAAGGCGCAGGCCGGCAAGCTCAAGGGTGCGATCCTGTTCACGAGCCCGCTGCAGGACTACGCCATTCGCGCCGACCGGCCGGCGGCGAGCGGCGACTTGAAGCCGCCGTCACCCGCGCCGGTGCGCCCGCCGCAGCTGAACGCCGAGCGGCTCGCGGTGCTGAACACCGAGGGTGTGGGCGTGACGATCGAGCCCAACATCGGCGAGCACGGCACCGTGTTCGTGACGGGCCGCGACATGGGGGCCAACTCGGTGCCGTCGATCATCCTGGCGTCGGAGCACTACAACCTCGTGGCGAAGCTGCTGCAGCAGAAGATCGCGGTGAAGCTGGCGGTGGAGATCCAGGCCACCTACGACGAGGAGGATCGCAATACCCACAACGTGATCTGGGAAATTCCCGGCACCGACAACGCGGTCAAAGACGAGATCGTGATGGTGGGCGCCCACCTCGATTCGTGGCACACCGCCACCGGCGCCACCGACAATGCCGATGGCAGCGCCTCGGTAATGGAAGCGATGCGCATCCTGAAAGCGCTCAACATCCGTCCGCGCCGCACCATTCGGGCGGCGCTGTGGGCAGGCGAGGAACAGGGGCTGCTCGGTTCGAGGGCCTACGTCGCGCAGCACCTGGCCGGCGACAAGAACAAGGCGGCGCGCGACAAGTTCTCGGTCTATTTCAACCTCGATAACGGCTTCCCACCGATCAGCGGGTTCTACATGGAAGGCAACGAGCCGGCGCGCGCGATCATGAGCGAGTGGCTGAAGCCTGTGGCCGGCCTCGGCGCGATCATGCCGGCGCCGGGGCACATCGGCGCCACCGATCACCTGTCGTTTCTCGACGTCGGCATTCCCGGCTTCCAGGCGGTGCAGGACTACGTGACCTACGACGTGCGCACGCACCACACCAACGTCGACTTCGCGGAGCGCATCGATCCACAGGCGCTCAAGCAGGCATCAACGGTGATGGCGGTGGTGCTATATCAGGCGGCGATGCGGGAAGGAACGTTCCCGAAGCCGCCGCCGGCCAAGAAGAATGGGACTCAGTAACGCTGAAGGTTACAAAGTTACAAGGTTACAGGGTTACAGGGTTCTCAGGGTTACAGGGTTCTCAGGGTTCTCAGGGTCACAAGGTTCTTGCAAGGTTGAGAACCGTATAACCATGTCACCGTGTAACCCTGTAACCTTGATCAGTGACAGATGTTGAGTCCGCGATCGAGCACATTGCCGTTCACGCCGAGAAACTCCCACTCATACAGCGCGGGTTCGAGCTTGAGGCGCAGCAGGCCGTGCGTGGAGAGCATCAGTTCGGAGCGCATCGCCCCGCGGGCGCGCTGGTAGGGCGGCGCGCCGCCGCCGCCGGAAATGAACAGCCGGACGCCGCGCACCGGATCCGCCTGCATGCTGGGATTCATCGGCGCGTGCCGTTCGAAGATGTGATCGTGCGCCGACACCACGACGTCGGCGTTGCGGTTGTAGAGCAGCTCCCAGAGATCGCGCTGGTTCGGGTTCGGGCCGTTGGGGCCCGAGCTGTCGAACGGATGGTGCCACACGGCGAGCGTGCAGCGCGCGGTCGACGCGTCCAGTGCCTGCCGCACGAATTCGTACTGGCGCGAGTTGCGCGCCATCGGCACGTTCGAGTTCAGCATCAGCACGTGCCAGCCGGCGAGGCGCAGCGCGTAGAAGCCATCGCGAGTGGGACCGCCGCGCTCGCCGAAGTAGCTGAAGAAACCGCTCGCACCAGGCGTGTTGTATTCGTGATTACCGGGCACCGCCCAGGTGCGGTTCCGGAAGCGCCCGTAGTGCGGATCGAAGCAGCGGCGGAACTCGTCGAGCGTGCCGCTGTCGTAGGCAAGGTCGCCGGCGAAGAGAATGTCGCCACCAAGGTTGTCCATCAGCCGCGACAGTTGCGTCATCACCGGCGATCCGCACCATCCGGTATCGCCGAGCAGGTTCACCCATGCGGAACCGGCAGGCGGCGTCGTGGGCGCAGTCGCAATCGGCGAGTCGTTGCCGGGAACCTCAGTGATGGGTGGCGGTGTGGTGGTGGCGGGCGGCTGCTCAGTGGTGACCGGTGGCCCGCTGGGTGCCGTGGGCGTGCCTCGGCTGCACCAGGCGGCGCCGATGGCGCACCCGATGACGAACACAACTCCAGCGACGCGAGGGGGGCGGGGGCGCATACAATTCCCGGGTTATTCGCAAGAACCTAGGCGCGAACAACTCGTCTATATATTCTGTATCGGCCATGAGACGCCCGGCAATCACTGTTGTCGCTTCGTTGCTCACAATGGCACTGTCTGGCGCTGCAGTACAGGCCCAAAACGCGGACGCGCTCTTCGGCCGCGAAGATTTACAACGCATCGACCTCTTTCTTCACTCCGTCGACTGGGACAAATTGAGGGCCGAGTTCCAGGCCAATACGTATTATCCGGCGGATATTTCCTGGAACGGCCAGACCCTCCGCGGTGCCGGCATCCGCTCGCGCGGACGAGGCTCACGCAGCGGCAACAAGCCGGGCTTGCGCGTGGACTTCGATCGCTACGTCACGGGGGGGAAATTTCTTGGGCTGAAGTCGCTCGTGCTCGACAACGTCACTCAAGATGCGTCCGGCGTACATGAAAGCGTGTCCATGGCGTTCTATGCGCGACTTGGCATCCCGGCGCCGCGAGAGGTCCACACCCGCTTGTACGTCAACAACCAGTATGCGGGACTCTACGTGATCGTCGAGTCGGTAGACAAGGACCTGCTCGCGCGCGTCTTCGGCGCCATCGGCGACGACACGCAGAACGACGGCTATCTCTACGAATTCAAGTGGATGGACGACTGGAAGTTCGGGTATCTCGGCGACGGCCTCGCCGAGTACAAGCTGCGCTTCGAGGCCACCACGCACGAATCGAAGAGCGACGAAGAGCTGTACCGTCCCATCGAGACACTCGTGCGCCTGGCCAACATCACACCCACCGAGCGGTTGACCGCGGAGCTCGCGCCGCGCCTCGACATCCCGTCGGTCGTCCGCTTCATCGCCGCGCAGGTGTTCATGGCCGAAACCGACGGCTTCCTCGGCGGCTTCGGCGTCAACAATCTCTACCTGTATCGCCTCGAAAACTCCGCGGCCCACACGTTCATCGCGTGGGACGCAGACAACACCTTCTACGATCCGCAGTACTCGATCAGCTCCGGCATGAACGACAACGTCCTGATGCGCGACTTACTGGCGGTGCCTGAATACAACGCCCTGTTCTTCGCGGAGCTGCGCCGCGCCATCGAGTTCGCCGAGGCCGACGACTGGCTCGCGACCGAGACCATCCGCCAGGTGCAGCGCGTCGACCAGGCGATGAAGGAAGATCCGTGGAAGCCGCACTCGAACAATGCGTACGAAACCGAGGCCGGCGAGACGATCAACTTTGCGCGGGCGCGAATCGCGTTCGTGAAGTGCGAGCTCGAACGAGGCGCCGGCAACGCCAGCTGCCGGCAGTAAATTCAAAATTGAAAATTAAAAGTTAAAAATCAGGAACCCTTTTTGTTTTTAACTTTTCACTTTTCATTTTCAATTTTACTGAGGCAGCAGGCCGTTCACACCGACCACGGCAATCAAGACGAGCCAGCTGAGAGCGACCAGGACGAAGACGGTGCCGCCGTAGTCCTGACGCAACTGCGTCAGCGCGACGAACGTAGCCCCCACGGCGAGAAACATCGGCAGCATCATCGTGATCGACGCAGCATCGTTGAGACTCTCGGTCAGCGGAAACTCGAGCCGATATGCCTGGGCGAGTGCCTCGGGCGTGTTGAACACGACGAACAGCGAAAACACGATCGAACCGAAGCCGAGTACGAGCGCAAACTTGCTCAGGATCGTCATGCCACCAACTCCGGGCGGGAGCTCACTCTTCGCTACTTGACGTTGACGACGACGTCCTTATACGTGTTCAGCGCACCATCGGATGCGAGGCAGCGGATCGTGTAGGTTCCGGGATCCGCGAACGTCACCGAGACCTGGTACTTGCCATCATCCGGAACGGCGGGCGCCATCCAGCGCGGCGCCCATGGTGAATTGGCACCGGCGCGGGTGTCTTCCCACACTTTTGCTTGCCGCGGCGTGAACGACACGCGGCCAGCGCCGCGATACACGAAGCACGAGTGACGCAACCCGGTCTGGCTGCCGACGGTGATGGCCGACGGGGGACGCTGCGCCGCCGGATCGAACGTCATCGTCCCGCGCGGCACGGTTGCAGGCGGGGTGCTGTTGGTTGCGCGCGCGCGGGCGGCGGCAACGCGCTCGGCTTCGCGTGAGTCAGGACCGTAACGCGGCCGCGGCACGCCGTCGTCCTTGGCAACGGCAACGAGCGTTAGCGGCTGGCCGACCTGCGCGCGCCGTTCACCGGTGTCGATGGTCAGTTCCGGGGCAACGTTGGCGCGAATCGCCGGACTGCTGACGCCGGCGCCAAGCGCGCCCTGTTCAGAGGCCTGGACGATGTTGTCCACCAGCGAGTCTTCGCGCAACGACGCGTAGGCGCGCTCGGTCTTGCCTCTCGTGGTCAATGTCCAGATCAGTTCCTTCTTGCCCCAGTCGGCCGGCACGCGCACCTTGAACACGAAACGATTGCGGCGGGGCAGGAAATGCGTGGGCTGGCCCTGGTCCGGCACGCCGGGCGAGATGTTGTTGTCGGGCCCCACCGGCACGTCAACCTCTTCCTCCCAGTTGCGGTTCATGTAGCCGAACATCATGTTGAACGACCCGTCGTCGTTCTTCTCCCAGCCTTCGAAGGCCGGCGAGGTGTTCTGGCCGCTGTTGTACGAGAGCATCTGGGAACTCGCCGTCTGACAGGCGAGCCCCACGACGCAAAGCGCGAGAGCAAACTTCACGGAAGTGTGTCGAAGCATCGGTATTTTCAAGCTCTGACTGAAGACTCTTAACTGTCGACTGTCGACTGTCGACTCTCGACTGCTACTGCTGTTGTCCTGTTGGTTTCGCCGGCGCCGGCGGCGGAGTGACGTTGCACAGCGGACAGCCGATGATCACGTCGGGACGATTCGGCCCGAGCGCTTCGCGGCGT
>JALDXK010000398.1:0-5992 GCA_032155105.1 Acidobacteriota bacterium | reverse complement strand
ATCCGCGGCCTGCAGCCCAATGAACGTCAGCAGTAGCACCCGGGGCCACATGCCTTTGGCGACAGCAAGAGCGATGCCCGACTTATGCGCCGTGTAGAGAGGAAGATCCGGGGTTAGTCAGCCGGGAGGCAGACTTTTGAGGAACGAAGGGGCGCACTCTGATGCGCCCCGTTCGTACTTACTGTTTTGGTATCTGTTACTGCTTGGTCATCGCCAGGCCGGTCACCGTCGCTTCGGTGTTGTGCGCGAAGCGGATGCCGTAGATGCCATCGGTCGACTTCAGCTTGCCCGCGGTCACGAGGTCGGCCTTCTTGTAGGTGCCGACCACGGCGCCGTTGACCGAGCAGGTGACGCTGTCGGCGTTGACCGACATCGCGATTTCCTGCGTCACCGACGACCCTTTGCCCGCCGCCTTGTTGATCGCCGCGTTCGGCTCGGGCTTGCGCGCGCTCGCCTGGAACGGCGCCGGACCCATGCCGCGGACGATGAACGTGCCGTTGCCGTAGGCCGAGCAATACAGGTAGCTCTGATCAGCGGTGCCCAGATCGTTGCCGCCGATGACGATGCCGTAGGGGTGCGGGTGATCGTTGAGACCCATGTAGTTCGACTCGGTGAACGTCGCCTTCACCGTGTAGTTGCCGGCGGCCTTGTTCGCCGGGTTCCAGTAGGTCACCGCGGGGCCGGTGCGAACGGTCAGCACGCCGCCCTTTTCCGCCAGCCGCGCGTTTTCCAGCTTCTGGCCGGCCTTCTCTTCCTGTGCGTCGATCTTGCCCTGCCATCCCTTGGCGAAGATGCCGCCGTCCTTGACGGCCATCGAGCCGTCCTGTGCCGCCGGCGCCTGCGCGCCGACGAACGAGCTGGTACACAGTGCAAACGCAACTGCAATTGCGGAACCGTAAACGAGACGCATGGTGTGTCCTCTCAAGAAAGTATGGCCGCCTACGCTCCAGTTAAGCTCCGGCGTGACGGATAACTATACCTGAGTCTTGCGATATCTTTACCTGATGACGCTTCGCCGCCTCGCCCTGCTGGGCTTGCTCGTCACGACCGTCGCATGCTCGTCACAATCGAGAGAGGACGCGAGTGCAACGGGTGCGACACGTGCACCGGGTGCAACAAGTGCACCCGCGGACAGGAAGTATTTGCTCGAACGCGTCGACGATGCGGCCGTCGTGCAGTTGTATGCGGACGGTTTCCAGTCGCTGCCGCTCAAGCAAAAAACACTGATCTGGCATCTGTACCAGGCGGCGATTGCCGGGCGCGACATGTTCATCGATCAGAAACATCGCGACGCGCTCGCCATGCGCGAGATCATCGAGGGTGTCGTCGCCCACCCGCAGGGTATCGACGCGGCAACGCTGGCCGAGATCGAGCGTTACACGAAGCTGTTCTGGCTGAACAACGGCCCCTATAACAACCTGACCGCGCGCAAGTTCGTCCTGAAGACGACGCCGGATGCGTTCAAGGCGGCGGTCATGCAGGCGGCCAAGAACGGCGCGCGATTCGCCACCACCGAGGAATCGATCGAGTCGAAGCTGGCGCGGCTGCAGCCGATGTTTTTCGATGCTACGGTCGATCCTAGCGTGACCAACAAGACGCCGGGGCCGGGCAAGGACATCCTCCTCGCCAGCGCCAACAACCTCTACTCCGGCGTGTCGATGGCCGACCTCAAGGGCTTCACCGAGAAGTACGGACTCAACTCGCGGCTCGTGAAGCAGAACGGCAAGCTCGTCGAGGAGGTGTACCGCATCGACGGCCGATACCACGACGACATCACGGCGGTCATCACGCACCTCGAAGCTGCGAAGCCGTTCGCGGAGCCGGCCACCGTGAAGGCGCTCGATGCGTTGATCACGTTTTATCGCACCGGCGAGGAAGCCGATCGCAAGGCGTATGACATCGCGTGGGTCCAGGACAAGGACTCGTCGGTCGACACCATCAATGGGTTCATCGAGGTGTATCTCGATCCGCGCGGCGTGAAGGGATCGTGGGAGGGGCTGGTGTTCTACGTCAACCAGCAGAAGACGCAGCGCATCAAGACCCTCGCCACCAACGCGCAGTGGTTCGAGGATCACATGCCGTGGGACCAGCAATACCGCAAGGCCAGTGTCCAGGGCATTGTCGCCAACGCGATCGACGTGGTGGTGGAAACCGGCGATTCGGGTCCGGTGACGCCGATCGGCATCAACCTTCCGAACGACCAGGAGATCCGCGAGAAGTACGGCAGCAAGTCGGTGGCGCTGTCGAACGTCAACGAGGCCTACGATCGATCGTCGCCGGGGTCGATGCGGAGCGAGTTCACGTGGTCGCCGGAAGAGACCCAGCGGGCCGAGAAGTTCGGGACGTTCGCGGGCGAGCTGACCACCGACATGCACGAGGTGATCGGGCATGCGTCGGGCCGCCAGGCGGAGGGCAAGGGGAACCCGCAGGCGTTGCTGAAAGAGGACTTCTCGGCGCTCGAAGAAGGTCGCGCCGACCTGGTCGGCCTGTACTTCATTGCCGACCCGAAGCTGGTGGAGATCGGCGTGATTCCGGCGGCCGATCACGACGCCGTGGTGTTGGCCGAGTACGAGGCCTACACGCGCAACGCGCTGGTGCAGCTGCGCCGGATCCGCGAGGGCACGCAGATCGAAGAAGACCACATGCGCAACCGCCAGATGATCGTGCGGTGGCTGATGGCCAATACCAAGGCCATCGAGGAGCGCACGCGCGACGGCAAGACTTACCTGGTGATGGTCGACGCCAAGGCGTTCCGCGAGGGTGTCGGCCGCTTGCTCGCCGAGGTGCAGCGCATCAAGTCCGAGGGCGATTATCCGGCGGCGAAGACACTGTTCGAGACCCACGGCGTGCACTTCGATGCGAAGCTGCGCGATCAGATCGTGGCGCGGGTCGACACCCTCAACCTGCCGTCGTACAGCGGCTTCGTGATGCCGAAGCTGACCACGGTGACGGGGCCCGATGGCGCCATCACGGACGTCGCGATTTCGTATCCACAGGATCTGAAGACGCAGATGCTCGAGTATTCGGCATTCACGCGCCGCAACCGCCGGTAGTATCCTCTCGTCGGAGATCGCCCATGACCGTCCGACGCCTCCTTGCTGCTGCTGTTCTGGTCGCTACCGCCAACGTCGCCGCCCAAACGCCGGCGACGCGGACGTTCACCCCGGAACGCTTCTACAACACGTTTTCGTTCGCGCATCCGCCGGCGTTGCGGATCAAGCCGGGCGAACGCATCGCCACCAAGACCGCCGACGCCGCCGGCGTGGACTGGAACGGCAAGCAGGTGGCGCAGGGCCCGAACCCGCAGACGGGTCCGTTCTTCGTCGAGGGCGCCGAACCGGGCGACATGCTCGTGGTCTCGCTCGAGAAGATCGAGATGAATCGTGCGACCGGCTATTCGAGCAGCCTGCTCGCCCCCTACGCGGTGGACCCGGCGGCGCTCATGGCCCGCACCGACCGCGAGCCCCGGCGCGTCAACTGGCTGCTCGATAAGACGAAGGGGACGGTGCGGCTCGATGGCGCCGACATCGCCAACCTCGAGCTGCGCGCGCGGCCGATGCTCGGGTGCGTGGGCGTGGCGCCTCCGCGCAAGGAAGCGGTGGCCACCAGCACGCCCGGCCCCTTCGGCGGCAACATGGACTACGCCGGCATGAACGCGGGCGTGAAGGTGATGCTGCCGGTCTACGAGCCCGGCGCGCTGCTGTTCATCGGTGATGGCCACGCGCTGCAGGGCGAAGGTGAGGTGGTCGGCACCGGCGTCGAGACGTCGATGGACGTCGAGTTCACGGTGCAGGTGGTGAAGAAGGCGTCGATCCAGTGGCCGCGCCTCGAGAACGACACGCACCTGATGGTGCTGGGCAGCGAGCGGCCGCTGTTGCAGGCGCTGCAGCACGCCACCTCGGAGATGCATCGCTGGCTGATGGCGGACTACCAACTGACCGAGCGTGGCGCCTCGATCCTGATGGGCCAGGCCCTCGAATACGAGGTCGGCAACGTCGTCGATCCGCATTTCACGATGGTGGCGAAGATGCGCAAGTCGATCCTCGCCGGCGTGCCGAAGCGTTAGAGTTTTGTCGCGAGCCGCTCGCGCTCGGCGCGCGCTTTCTCGACGGCCTTCTCGATCTCCGCCAGTTCCTTTCGCGCCGCCTTTTCCGCTTCGGCGGCCTCCTTGAACTCGCGCTCGACGCGCTCGCGCGTCCGTTCGGTCCGTTCAACCGCTCGGGTCGCGCGTTCCAACGATGCTTCCGCTTCACGCTCGGCGGCCTCGGCGAAACGCAACCGTTCGCGCGTCATCGCGACCGCCCGCTCTTCGGCTTCGCTGGCCTTGCGCTCCCTGGCACTCACGGCTTTGTCGGGCGCCGGCGTCTTCGCCGGCTCCGCCTTCGGGCGCTGCGGTCCAGCCTTCGCAGAAATCGGCACACCCTCGAGCACGTTGAAGCCCATGCGCCGTAGCGGCTTGGTCAAGCGGCCCGGCGGCTCCTCGCCGGGCAATGCGTCCAGCGTTTCAGACACCGGCATCATGAGCGCGTCGGCATTGCCGTGGCCGCCTTCTTCCAGGATCTTGCGGGCCGCGTGCTTGGCCTCGCCGAGCGCCTCCTGGTGGATCTCTTCGGCGCCGCGCACGTCGGCGGTCTTGCCCGCCAGCATGTGCTTGTACGCCGCGCGCATTCGATCGGCGGCCCTGATCACCTCGTCGTAGATCTTGCGCTCGCGCCAATAGAGCTGGTTCACGGTCCACGCCGCCAGGTTCGGTTTCTCGAGCTTCTTGATGCCGCCGTCTCCCGATTCCTTCGCCAGGGCATTGCGCGCCGCGGTGAATTCATCGAGCGGCAGCTTATAGAGCTCGTCGATCCGGTCGTCGAGCGGATTCGCCATTGCACTGATTCTCACACTGCTCCGCGCGGCCCGCCAAATCTTGCACGGCCGGCCTGGCCATTTCTACATCGCGCCCGCGCGGCGCTGCGGATTGCGGCCCACTTCGCAAACGTCCATGTTGGCGCACGCCTTGCTCTACAGCGGGCCATGGTGCCACGCCTCTCCCCTGCACTGGCCGTCATCGCCCTCTTGGTCTTGTCGTCTCGCGCGCATGCGATCGGCATCGTCGATCAGGCCGATCCGCACGCGATTCACTATCGCGTCGAAGGTGGCCCGCTGCGGGACTTGGCGGCGCGCTTCCAGCCACAGGAACTCGATCTGCTCGAGAAGCTCAATCGCGCCGATCTCGAGCACCTGCCGCGACTCGATCGGATCGTGGTGCCGTCGGAATGGCGCGACGAGCTTGCCCACAGTCCATTTTCGGCCACCTACCGAGCGGCGGCCGCGACGCCGAAAGTGCTGGTCGTCGATCAGCCGTCGCAGGCGTTCGCCGCCTACGAGCATGGACAGCTGGTGCACTGGGGCCCCACGAGCACCGGGCGCCAGGCGAAGCCGACGCCGAGCGGCCGCTACGATCTGAACTGGCGCGCGCGGTCGCGCACCAGCACGCTCAGCGGCGAGTGGCGCTTGCACTGGTATTTCAACTTCCACAACCGCCGCGGGCTGGCGTTTCACGAATTCGATCTGCCCGGCGTGCCGGCATCGCACGCCTGCGTGCGCCTGCTGGCGCGGGATGCGAGGTGGATTTACAAGTGGGGTCAGAGCTGGGTGCTCGACGCAGCAGGACAGCTCGTGCAGCCGGGGACGCCGGTCGTCATCCTCGGCCAGTACGCGTTTGACGCCGAAAAACCGTGGCTTTCGCCCGGCTACTGGGCGCGGCCGATCGCGTTGCCCGACGCCATTCCCGACCGACGGTAGCGGCGGCACCGAGCCGCGGCTAGCGTAGAATCACGCCGTGCCGATCATGTTCGATACCGTGGCCGAATCACGGACGCTCGCCGTGTTGACGCGACGTGCCGCCCGCCGCGCCCGACCTTCAGATTTTGCGGACGGCGAAAGAGCGAACGGCGGTCGTGAAACGGAACGCGGGCGCCAGCCTGGTGGATCTCGGTGACGG
>JALDXK010000397.1:0-6017 GCA_032155105.1 Acidobacteriota bacterium | reverse complement strand
CGGCGGTGCCCCCGGCAATAGATCCGTGACCCGATTGGTCGATGGTGATACTGGACACGTAGAAATTATCTGGCGCCTTCACGACGAAGCTGATGGTGTCCATCGCGACGGGCGTGTCGGGGCAGGGATTCGGCGTGAGCGCCGACTGGAAAGGCCTGCAGGCCTCAAAGCTATTCGGACCGGTCTCGAACCCGATCTGCAGGATGTTGGGATCGATGGCGCTCGGGCTGCTGTTGCCCGGGCTGAAATATTTTCCAGGGACGGCGTCGTTGGGGTTGACGACGAAGGTCGCCTGTTGCGCGCTCGCAGGATTGCCGTAGCTCAACACTCCGAGGATCAGGATCGCCGCCGTCACGTGCACAGATTTCAAGGTCATGATGATGGCCCTCAGTTCTGTGGCGTGGTTGCGGCGAACGTCACCACGATGGTGGCGCTGGTGAGGTCGACTTCCGCCGACGCGAGGTTCGGTATGGCAAAGGCGAAGAGTTCTGCGGTCAACGACACTGGCACGGACGTCAGTGTTGGATCAGTGAACGTCGCCGTTTGATTGAGCGACCAGCTACCGCCAGTATTCGGAAATTGCGTCCCGCCGCCGACGCTGCCGACCGCTGCGGGCTGGCCGTTGACCACCCAGTTGACAGCCGCACGCGCATCGCCTGGCGTGTTCACGGCGCCTCGACCTGATAAATGACAGCTGATACTCGCGACGTATTGCCCTGCGGGCGCGGTGACGACGAAGCTGAGGGTGTCCATGGCGACGCGGGTGCCGGCGAGGTTGTTGACTTCCGCCGAGGCCCTGAAGTTATTGGCTCCAGTTTCGAACGCGATGACCAAGGTGTTGGGGTTACCGGGATCCGCGGCCGTGTCCCCAGCGTGAAAGAACCGCAGTGGGACCGCGTCGCGAATGTCCGTGAAGATTTCGTCCTGTGCGCTTGCGGGGGCGGCAAAGGCCGCAACCAGCGCAAGCCCTGCGATTGCTATACGTAGCGACATTATTTTTGTGCTCCTAAGGGGAAGTCTGCCGTCCGGCAGAATATGCGCGGAGTGTCTACGCTTGGTATGGCACTTTGGGGGGGGATTCGCGCTGAGCCGAGCCGTCGAATCTGCCTGCAAGCGGACATCGTAAACAAGGGTGAAGTCGACAGCAGATTGATATAGGGAGACAGCAATAAAGGCGCTGAGGAACAGCGACCGTCGAGCCGGATCGAGAGCGTCGAGGCTCGTTGCTGCTGCTCGGCGGTGATCCGGGCTATATTCAAAGGCTCGCATGCCACCACAGTTCGTTTACACGATGAAGGGGCTCGGGAAGGTTTATCCGCCCGACTCCCAGGTTCTCAAGGACATTTGGCTTTCCTTCCTGCCCGGCGCAAAGATCGGGGTGCTCGGTCTGAACGGCGCCGGCAAGTCCACGCTGCTCAAGGTCATGGCGGGGGTCGAAACCAGCTACATCGGCGAAGCGTTTCCCGGCCAGGGGGTCAGCATCGGCTTCCTCCAGCAGGAGCCCCAGCTCAATCCTGAGAAAGATGTCCGCGGCAACGTCGAAGAGGGCGTCGCCGAAATCAAGGCGCTCCTCGACAAGTACGACGCCATCAACGCGAAGCTTGGCGAAGACCTCTCTCCAGAGGAGATGGACAAGACGCTCGACGAGCAGTCGCGGCTGCAGGATCGCATCGACGCCACCAACGCGTGGGACCTCGACTCGCGTCTCGACCTGGCGATGGACGCGCTGCGCCTGCCGCCGCCCGACGCCGACGTGAACACGCTCTCCGGCGGCGAGCGTCGCCGCGTGGCCTTGTGCCGGTTGTTACTGTTGTCGCCGGACCTGCTGCTGCTCGACGAACCGACCAACCACCTCGACGCCGAGTCGGTGGCGTGGCTCGAGCGGTTCCTCAAGGATTACCCGGGCACCGTGGTCGCGGTCACGCACGATCGCTACTTCCTCGACAACGTCGCCGGCTGGATCCTCGAGCTTGATCGCGGCCACGGGATTCCGTACGAGGGCAACTACACGGGCTGGCTGGAGCAGAAATCGAGCCGCCTGCAGCAGGAAGAGAAGGCGGAGAGCAAGCGTCAACGCACGCTCCAACGCGAGCTGGATTGGATCCGCATGTCGCCGCGGGCGCGGCAAGCCAAGGGCAAGGCGCGCCTCAACGCCTACGAGCAACTGCTCAACGAGGACACGGCGCAGAAGCTCGACACCGTGGAGATCTATATTCCGCCCGGCCCGCGTCTTGGCGACATCGTCGTCGAAGCTCGCGGCCTCAAGAAAGCCTACGGCGACACCGTGCTGTTCGACGACCTGACGTTCACGCTGCCGCGCGGCGGCATCGTTGGCGTGATCGGGCCGAACGGCGCCGGCAAGACCACGACGTTCAAGCTGATTACTGGCCAGGAGAAGCCCGACGCCGGCACGATCCGGCTGGGCGAGACGGTGCAGGTCGGCTACGTCGATCAGTCGCGCGACGCGCTCGACCCGAATAAGAGCGTGTTCGATGAAATCACCGGCGGGGTCGACGAACTCGAGATGGGCAAGAAGAAAGTGGCGTCGCGCGCCTACGTCTCGTGGTTCAACTTCAAGGGCGGGCAGCAGCAGCGCAAGGTGGGCACACTGTCCGGCGGCGAACGCAACCGCGTGCATCTCGCCAAGCTGTTGCGCAAGGGCAGCAACCTGCTGCTCCTCGACGAGCCGACCAACGACCTCGACGTCGACACGCTGCGCGCACTCGAAGAAGCGCTGCTCAGCTACGCCGGCTGCGCGGTGGTGATCAGCCACGATCGCTGGTTTCTCGATCGCATTGCCACGCATATCCTCGCCTTCGAGGGCGACAGCGAGACGGTGTGGTTCGAGGGCAATTACCAGGATTACGAAACCGATCGGAAGCGGCGCCTTGGTGCCGCGGCCGATCAGCCGCACCGCATCAAGTACCGGAAGCTGACCCGCTCGTAGGGGTTGGGACTTTAGTCCCGCCCAAGGAGACTGATGATGACGCCAGACAACGCGAAGTTCCTTGCGCAGGTGATCGGACAGCAGCTGCAGCAGGAGTGGATGAGCACCTACAAGGTGATTAACGCCGTGCCCGACGACAAGAAGGAGTTCAAGCCCCAGGAGAACTCACGGAGCGCGTGGGACCTGGCGCATCACATCGCGATCGCCGATGTCGGCTTCCTGCATGCGGTGGCGGCCAACGACTTCAGCGTGTTCCCCGCCAAGACCAGTGCCACCACGATCCCCGCGCTGGCTGACTGGTACAAGCAGGAATTTCCGAAGGGCCTCGAGAAGGCGCTGGCGCTCGAGGGCACGCATCTGTCACAGGTGGTGTCCGCGTTCGGCGGCTTTCTGAAGATGCCGTCGGCGGCGTTCCTGGTGTTCTGCAACAACCACATGGTGCATCACCGCGGCCAGCTGTCGACGTATCTCCGGCCGATGGGCGGCAAATGTCCCGCGATCTACGGCAGCAGCTTCGACGAGAAGTTCTCGAGCTGAGGTCGTGCGCGGTACGGCAGTCCTGTCGCTCTGCCTCGTGATCGCCGGCGCGGCGGTGCTGCCCCTGGGCCTGCGCGCGGTGAATGGCCTGTTGCCCGACGCCGCGATCAGAAGCAGTTATCTTCCGACCATCGAGACGCCCCGGCCGCGCGAGCCGTTCAACGAGGCAGCAGCGGCCGCGCTGCGTGAGGCGCAGCCCGAGTTCGTGGTGATCGGCGATTCGATGGCCGGCGTGCGCATCGACCCGCGCCACCTGTCGCGCGTGACCGGCCGGAGCGTAGCCGGCCTGTACACGCCCGGCACGCCGGTGGCGTACTGGTATCTCCAGCTGAAGAATCTCGTCGCCGGCAACGGCCTCAACAACATTCGCGGCGCGATCTTCTTCTTCCGCGACGATCAACTGACGACGCAGGTCGAGGTGAACGGGCCGATCCTGGATCCGGTGGCGCGGGATGAGGAGTCACAGCTCGATCGCATTCTTGCCGCTCATCGTCTCGGACCGTTTTCGGACGTCCATCGCACCGCGCGCGCGGTCTACCAGTTCGATCGCACGCGGCTGTGGCTCGAGCCGCGGTTGAGCCGCGCGCCGGCTCGACTCGCCTCGCGCGGCATCCCGCCCGACGAGCTCGTTCACGCGGTCAATACCGAAATCTTTGCGCTCGATCGACTGCGGACGTTCGCCGCCGCCGACTTGCCGCAGGCGCTGGATGAGTTTCTCGACTTCGCCGAGCAGGTCGATCGGTCGCTGCTTCCCGAGATCCTCGCGGTGGCGGAGCGAGCCGGCATCCGCCTGGCGTTCGTTCGCGTACAGCGGCGGCCTCGCCCTGATGGCCCGCCGGAGCAGCGCGAGGCGCTCACCCGGTATCTCGCCGATCTCGAGGCGTACCTCGTAGGGCGCGGCGCCTACTACCACGACGACCGCGGCGACGCTGCGCAGCCGCTGGCAGTCTACGCCGATGGCGATCACCTGCGCATGGACGCCCGCCCCGGCTACACGGAGCGCTTCGCGCAGCAGCACGCGCGCTTCTTTCAGTGATTTTCCACAGCCTCGAGTTCTTCGCGTTCTTCATCCTTACCCTGTCGGCCTACTGGTTGCTGCCACGGCGCGGCCAGAACGTGCTGCTGCTGGTGGGGAGCTACGTGTTCTACGGCTGGGTACACGCGTGGTGGCCGGTGCTGCTGTTTGCGACCACGTTTGTGTATTACTGGGCGGCGCGCAACATCGCCGCCGACCAGCGACGACGCAAGTTCTGGCTCTGGCTGAGCATCGTCAGCAATCTCGGGCTGCTCGGCTTCTACAAGTATTTCGACTTCTTCATCGCCAACGTCGCCGCCGCAAGTGCCGCCATCGGGTGGCAGGTGCCGGACATTACCCTGCGCGTGATGCTGCCGGCGGGCATCTCGTTCTACACCTTCCAGTCGATGAGCTACACCATCGACGTGTACCTCGGCCACGCCCCGGCGCGGACGCGGTTCCTCGACGTCGCGGCCTTCGTGTCGTTCTTCCCGCACCTCGTGGCCGGCCCGATCATGCGCGCCACCAACCTGCTGCCGCAGTTCGAGCACGATCGCACCTTCTCACCGTCAGCCGCGAGAGACAGCAGCCTGCTGATCGTGTGGGGATTGTTCAAGAAGCTGGTGATCGCCGACAACGTTGGGGTGGTCGCCAACAAAGTGTTCGCGCTCGAATCGCCGGAGTTCTTCGTGCTGTGGGCGGGCGTGTTCGCGTTCGCGATCCAGATCTACGCAGATTTTTCGGCCTACACCGACATCGCGCGCGGCGTGGCGAAGTGGTACGGCATCGATCTGATCAAGAACTTCGAGCGGCCGTACCTGGCGTCGGGCCCGGCCGATTTCTGGCGGCGGTGGAACATCTCGCTGTCGACGTGGTTCCGCGATTACGTCTACATCCCGCTGGGTGGCTCGCGCCGCGGGAAGGGGCACGAGGCTGCGAACATCATGATCACGTTCCTCGTGTCGGGCCTGTGGCATGGCGCCAGCTGGAACTACGTCTTGTGGGGCGCGTATCACGGCACGCTGCTGCTGATCGCGCGGCTGGCGCGACTCGTGTGGCCGCTCGATCGTCGGGCATCCGTCTCAGGGGTGGCGTGGTGGCGCCCCCTGCAGATCGCGGGCATGTTCGTGCTCACCTGTGTGGGCTGGCTGATCTTCCGCGAGACCGCGCTTGCGCAGTTGGTGCGTGACGTGCAGTTGTCGCCGGATGACGCCACCGAGGTTGGCAGGGCAGCGGGGTGGTACTTATTCCTGCTCGTCGGCGTGTATTCGATCCCGCTCTGGATTCACGACGTGTGGGCGGAGCTGAAGCTGCCAGACCTGACCGACGCGATCGACCGGCCAGAGCCGACCGTCCGCTGGCCCCGCGTTGCCGCCCAAGCCATGCTGGCCGGCGTGATGATGGCGGCCATCCTGACGCTCCGCAGCCAAACCGCTCTCGACTTCATCTATTTCGCGTTCTGAGGGCGGATTGGGGTCAGGTCGAGAATTTCGCCCCCAACCAGGGATGGTCAGGGAC
>JALDXK010000396.1:0-6024 GCA_032155105.1 Acidobacteriota bacterium | reverse complement strand
TTCGGTCTGCCCTCGGCAAAGGGGAATCCGGGAACGTCGCGTGCGATCCCAACGATTGTGAAACTGCCCAATGGCGGAGCCTTTCCCTCCGCCGGTGGTTCGGCTGGATCGGGCGCGAGCCGGAGCGTCTGGCCAAGCGCATCGCCGCCGGGCCACAACTGTTTCGCAAAACTCTCCGCCACGATCGCCACGCCGGCAGCCACGCTGTTCTCTGCGGCCGTGAACGTTCGGCCGCGCACCAGATCGATCCCGAGCGTGCTGAAATATTCCGCTGAGACGAACCTGTACGCTGCCTGCGCCTTCTCCTGTGAGCTCTCGGCCAACGCCGGCCGCGTCCCGAAAACCGGATCGGGAAGCGATGCTGCGAGCGAGACGACCAACGGGTCTCGCGTGACCGCGCCGACGATTTGCTGGCGGAGCTGCTCGTTGCTCACCGGAATGAACGCCGTGTCGCTCGTCCGGAAGCCGAGATCGACGCTTGCGGATGCGAACGCGCTGCGCAGAAAGACACCGGAGGAGATCAGCAGGAGCGCCGACGCCGTCACCTGGACGCCGATCAGTACGTTACGCATTCGTCCTGGCCGCGCGTCGCGCGTGATCTCGCCGCGCATCGTCCGCACCAGCTCGATTCGCGTCGTCTGCATCGCCGGTGCCAGCCCGAACAGGACGCTGGCCACAATCGCGCCGCCAATCAGGAACACGCCGACGCGCCAATCGCCATCAGGCACGAGCAGACGCACGTCTCCGATGTCCGGCGGCATCGTCGACATGACGGCCGAGATTGTTCCCTCGAGAATCAGGCGTGAGATCCCATAGCCCACCACCGCCGCCGCCAACGCCAGGATCAGGCTCTCGGTCAACAATTGCCGCACCACCTGCCCGCGAGACGCACCAAGGGAGACACGAATGCCGACCTCGCGCTGACGCGACACCGCACGCGCGAGCAGGAGGCTGGCGACGTTCGCACAGCCAATCAACAGGATCAGACCAAAGGTGATGAAGAGCGGCGTAAACAGCACCACCGCTTCCAACGGCTGGGGAATCGTGCCCTGCCGTGGTTGCAGGGTAATGGTGGCGCCGCCGCGCTCGACGACGGCCGCGGTGCGGCGTGAATCCCATGCGACGAGCTGCGCCTGCGCGACCTCTCGCGACAGACCTGGCCGCAGCCTGCCGACGATCGCAACTTCGACGTCCTTGTTCCGCGCCGTCAGGGCAGGCTGCAATTGATCGATCAGCGACAGCGGCGCCCAGTAGTCGGGCGCGCCGACCATCAGCCCGCGGAAGCCTTTGGGCATCACGCCGATGACGTCGTAACGGACCCCGTTGATCAGCATGCTTTGGCGAAGCACCGCCGGATCGTTTGCGAAGTGATTCTTCCAGCCGTCGTCACTGAGCACGACAACCGGATTCCGGCCGCCATCGTCGGCCTCGGTCAGCACTCGACCTTGGGCGGCACCCACGCCGAGCACCTGGAAGAAGTTGCCGGTCACCAGCGCGCCGGCCATCGTGCGGCCGTTCACCCGGCTGTCGGTCTCAGACACCGTGGCGAACACGTCCGTGAACACGCTGGTCTCACGCCTCACCGCGTCGTACATCGATCGTGTGAAGAGGACCAGATCGCCTTCCGCCGTGCGCGGCCGTTCAATGGCATACATCTCGTGCACGTTGGGGACGGCATCAACGCGGAACAGGAACACGTTCAGGAACGTGAAGACCGCGGCGACCATGCCGAGGCCAAGCGCGACCGTCAGGACGATGGTCAGCGACGACAGCGGGGTCTTGCGGAGCGTGCGGAACGCGTAAGATATGTCACCCATGCGTAACGCTTACCTGATGACCCTTCTGGCAGCCGCGTCTGCGGCGGCCACGTCCTTCGCCCAGTCGCCGGGCGCCCGCGTGAGCCTCACTGGAACCGTCGTCGCCGTCAATCAGCAGTCCGACACGGTGACGTTGATCGATCTAAAGACGATGGAAGCCTACCGCAATGTTCCGGTGGTTGCGGCGCCGCATGAGGCCGCGGTCTCACCTGATGGCCGGCAGGTGCTGGTCACCAACTACAACCGCCAGGGCGTCGGCCCGCAAAAGACCCTGAGCCTGATCGCGCTGCCCAGCGGCGACACCATCAAGACCATCGACCTCGGCGAGTACCGCGCGCCGCACGACGTGCGCTGGGTCGATGGCACGCGCGTCGTCGTCACCGCCGAGAACAGCCAGGCGCTGCTGCTCGTCAACACCTCGAGCGGCGCCATCGAGCGCGTCTTCAAGACCGAGGCCGGCGTGTCGCACATGCTCGCACTCTCCACGGATCGGTCACGGCTCTACTGCTCGAACATGAAGGACGGCAGCGTCAGCGCGTTCGATTTCAAGACCGGGCAGAAGATCAAGGACGTCAAGACCGGCAAGGAATGCGAAGGCGTCGGCGTGACGCCTGACGGCCGCTGGGTCTGGGCGGGCAATCGCGCCGAAGATACCATCTCCATCATCGATACGAAATCGCTGGAGGTGGTGAAACAGATCAAGTCGCCCGGCTTCCCGTACCGCGTGCAGTTCACGCCGAACGGCCGGCTCGCGTTGATCCCACATGCGCAGGCCTCGTCCCTGGTCGTCGCCGACGTGGCGAAGCAGGAGATCCTCAAGTCAATTCCGCTCGGTCTCACGAAGATCGAGAAGCCGTCCACGGCGGGCGTCTTCCCGCATCCCGACAACCGTCATGCGTTCGTCACCGTGCGCAACGACAACTCGATGCTGGTGCTCGACCTGGAGACGGGGGTGACGCTGGCGCGGGTGGCGGTGCAGAACAGCCCGGATGGCGTCACTTACTCGCCCGTCCAGCGCTGAGCTACTATGGAAGACCCTGCGCCACGGGGACGCACGATGGTTGCGTTATCGAGTGTGACGAGACCACTGATCGGTCTCATTGTTGTCGCGTACATCGCCTGCAGCGCCGCGACCGCCGCTGCCCAACCTCCGCCGAGCCGGCCGAAGGTCGGCGTCGCGCTCGGCGGCGGCAGCGCGCGCGGCCTGGCGCACGTCGGCGTGCTGCGCTGGCTCGAAGAGCATCACATCCCGATCGATCTGCTCACCGGCACCAGCATGGGCGGCCTGGTCGGCGGCTCCTATGCCACGGGCATGACCCCCGATGAGATCGAGACGATGCTGATCGCGATCGACTGGGACGTCATGTTCGGGGCCTCGCGGTTCCAGTTCCTCAACGTGCGGCGCAAGCGCGACCTGCGCGCGTATCCTTCGCGGCTCGAATTCGGCCTCAGCCGCGGCATCGTGCCGCCGCCATCGCTGAACAACGGCCAGCAGGTGGACCTGCTGTTGTCGCGAATTTCGCAGTCTTACTATGCGACCGGGAACTTCGATGATCTGCCCACGCCTTTCCGCTGCGTGGCCGTCGATTTGCGCAGCGCCCAGCCGGTGATCCTGCGTGACGGGTCACTGGCCCGGGCGCTGCGTGCCACCATGTCGCTGCCGCTGGTGTTTCCGCCGGTGACCATCGGCGATCGCGTGCTGGTTGACGGCGGCGCCATGAACAACATTCCCGCCGACGTGGTCCGCGACATGGGCGCCGCGAAGGTGATCGCGGTCAACGTCGGTGAGATCGGCCCGAAGCAGAGCGTCGACTACTCGCTGTTCGGCCTCGTCATGGAGACGCTGGACGCGATGATGCGCGCCAACACGCTGCGCGCTACCACGTCGGCCGACGTGATGATCACCGTGCCGCTCTCCAACTACGGCTCGCTCGACTGGCGTCGTGCCGCCGACCTGGTCAGGGAAGGCTACGCCGCGGCGGAGGCCGCGCGGGAGCAGTTGCTGCCGATGGCGGTCGACGACACCACGTGGCGGGAATGGCGTGAGGCGCGTCAGAAGGCGCGGCGTCGCACCATGCCGGTCCCGGCCTTCGCCGACGTCGCCGGCGCGGGCACCTCGGATGCGGCGCGGATGCTGCAGCGCCTGCAGCGCCACATCGGCGTGCCGTTCGACCTCGATGCGCTCGAGGCCTCGCTGCGCGAGTTGGGCGGTCTCGATCGATACGAAACGCTGTCGTGGGAACTGGTGCCGCGCGGCAACGAGTACGGATTGCTGGTGACGGCACGGCCGAAGTCATATGGGCCGCCGTTCATGTACCTCGGCGTGAGCCTCGAGAACACCACCGCCAACGAGTTTCGTTTCGGTCTCGGCGGCCGCTACCTCGCGTTCGACCTGGGCGGATCGGGGTCGGAGCTGCGCGTCGACGCCAACGTCGGATCGGATCCGTCGCTCGCCGCGGCCTGGTACCGGCCGCTGTTCGGCCAGACGTTCTTCGTCGATCCGCTGGCCGGCGTCGGCCAGCAGAGTTTCTATGTGATTCAGGAGGGTCGCACCGTGGCGACGTACCGGCGTTCGCGGCTCGGCGTGGGCCTCGATGCGGGCGTCAATTTCGGCGCCGACAACGAAGTCCGCGGCGGTGTCCGCTACGGGTGGACCGCCGCGAGCGTCCGCATCGGCGATCCCGGGCTCCCGGAGATCGACGGCGAAGATGCCTCCGTCCACCTGACCTGGAACCACGATGGCCAGGACGAGCCGACGGTGCCGTCGCGAGGCTTGAGAATGGACACCCAGCTGGAGCACTTCATCAGCGCGCCGCTGGTGACAGGCCTCGATGCGGTCCGCAACAGCGAGGGCGTCACGCAAGCAAGCGGCAACGTCTCGTGGCTGAGGCCGCTCGACCGGGCCGCGCGCCGGCGGCTCTTTCTCGGCGGTGGCGCCGGCACGTCGTTCACCGGCCATCCGCTGCCGACCGAGCAGTTCGCGCTCGGCGGACCGCTCCGCATGAGCGCGTTCAACGTCGGCGAGGTGCGCGGTGATCACTTCGCGATCGGATCGCTCGGCTATCTGCACCAGATCATGAGGCTGCCGGATTTCCTGGGCGGCCCGGTGTTTCTCAGTGGATGGGTCGAGACTGGCAGCGCCTTCGACACGCCCGACACCGCCGAGATCGACACGCACGCGAGCGCCGGCGTGATCGCCGATACGCTGATCGGGCCGGTGTTCCTCGGCACCAGCTTCGGCATGGACGGCAACTCGCGCTTCTACATCGGCATCGGCCGCCTCTTCCGCTAACTTGCAACTTGCAACTTGGACGAGAGAACCCTGTAACCTTGGAACCTTTGTAACCCCTGTAACCGTCTTTGTTTGAGTGAAGCATTCCCTCCGCCGTCTCTTCAAGAATCCAGCCTTCGCCCTCACCGCCCTGCTCACGGTGGGCTCGGCCATCGGCGCCAACGCCCTCATCTTCAGCGTCGTCAACGGCGTGATCCTCAAGCCGCTGCCCTTTGCGGGTCCCGATCGGCTGGTTGGCGTGTGGCACACGGCGCCAGGCCTCGTCGCCAGCGGCCAGGCCCTGAATCAGTCGCCGGCAACCTACTTCACCTATCGCGACAACAAGGTGTTCGACGACATCGGCATGTGGGACAACACGGCCGTGACGATCACGGGCCGCGGTGAGCCCGAACGGGTCGACGCGTTGCTCGTCACCGACGGAACCCTGCCAGTGATCGGTATTCGCCCGGCGGCTGGACGCACGTTCACGCCGGCTGACGATGCGCCCGGCAGCGCCGACACGGTACTCGTCAGTCACGCATACTGGCAGCGCGTGCTCAGCGGCAACGCCGCGGCGATTGGCCAATCGATCATCGTCGACGGACGCCCGCGCGAAGTGATCGGCGTCATGCCGGAGGGTTTTCGATTCCTGCGCTACAACCCCGAAGTCATCCTGCCGATGCGTTTCAATCGCGCCGAGATTTTCGTCGGCAATTTCAGCTACCAGGCAGTGGCGCGACTGAAACCGGGAGCGTCGATTGACGACGCGAACGCCAACATGGCGCGTCTCATCCCGGGCATTCCGGACAACTTCACGCTGCCGCCGGGGTTCAGCCGCCAGATGTTCGACGACGTCAAGCTGGGGCCACTCGTCCGTCCCCTGTCGGCCGACGTCGTCGGCGACATCGGCAACGTGTTGTGGATCCTGCTCGGCAC
>JALDXK010000395.1:0-6030 GCA_032155105.1 Acidobacteriota bacterium | reverse complement strand
CATCTTACTGTAGCAGATGGCTTCACCCCGATTCAAGCGTTCGCAGCGGCCGGGCGGGACTAAAGTCCCGCCCCAACAGGACTTACTGCCCGAATGCTCATTGCCCCACGCGGAAGATCGGCAGCGTCTCGACCCGAGGCGTTGGCGACCTGACCGCTGGCAAGGACTCCAGCGCGGCGGAAGCGGCGATGGCGACCAACAGACCAAACCCGACGCCGAGCGCGGTAAACCCGTAGGCCCACAACAGGCGCGACCAGGGCCAGGTCTTCGGATTCCGCCAGTCGCGGGCGAACGAATCACTCAGCAGGCGCAGGAAATCGTCCGCGATCGGCGCCGGCTCCGCCGTGCTCCACAACGACCACATCACCCACACCGCAACCGCGAGCATGATGAAACCGGAAAACGCGGAGAACGCGACGTTCAATAACCCTCGATAGAGCGTGCGCTCGCACGGGATCGGCACCGGCGGCGCCGCGTAGCATTGCGACACGTCGTGCAGGACGACCACGCGGTCTGGTGACGTCATGACCAGGCGCATCCCAATCGCGACGAGCAGGAACAGGACCAATCCCATCCACAGCTCCCACGTCACGAGCCTCACCCACTCGTCGCGAGTCTCCGGCGGGATGACGATCATCCGCTTGCGCCACAGCGGATGCATCTCGTTGCGCAGGCGGGTCATGACTCGATGGTGATCACCTTATTCCCGGCGTCCTCGCCCCATGGCGGCGGCACACCGTCGCCGACACGAATCGTAATCACCGGGAACGGCGGCCGCTCCGGCGGCCACGGCGTCTGGCAGTCGCTGACAATCACGAGCAGATCGATCGCGGATTCCCGATCGACGAACCACCGGATGCCCGCGCCGACGTCCGTACCGCCGCCGCCAATCAACTCCAGTTGCGCGCTCGAGAACACCTTCTTCACCTCGTGCACCACGACGTCGCAGCACGCCACGGTGACCTCGCTGGCGTAACCGAGTTGACGCGTCAACCCCCCAAGCTCCGCGACCGCGCGGGCCAATTGCGTCTCCTGCATCGAGCTGGACGTATCGATGAGGAACCCCGGTCGCGGCCGCGGCTGGTGGAACGACGGCATCAGGAACTCGCCGTAGCCCGCCTGGCGCCGATGCGGCCGGCGATACGTGCGATCGTAGCGGCCGAGCGTGCTGTCGCGAAGCGCCCTGCGCACTACATGGCGGATGGTCGCCATGTAATCCACTTTCGGCGTCAGCACGGTCTGTGCCCACCGTTTCCAGCCGAGCGGCGCGTCGCCCGCCTCGCCCGTGCGATCCAGGATCCGCTGCGCGACCTCGCGTCGCACCAGCTGCGCCTTCACCGAGTCAACGGCCGGCGCACCACCCGGACTCCCGTCATCGTCGGGAAGCTCCCACGGCCGGCGCTCGCCGTGCGCACCAGAGCCGCAATCGTGTACCGGAATCGGGCCCGCCTTAGGTGCCCGCGACCGCGCGTCGGCCGGCGGCTTCAACAAGCGGTGATAGTAGCGCTCCGCGGTGTCACCAGCCGTGAGTCCGTAGCGCTCCGGCACGGGGGGATGGTCTGGAAGCGGCAGTCCCTCCGCAATCAGATCGTCGTTGATCTCACAGTCCGTGGCGGTGTTCCACAGCCCGTCGTGCTTCGCGGCCACGGCGTGCTTGCGCGCGTCGTGCTCGCGCAACAGGTGACTGACCTCGTGGAGCAGCACGGCGGCATTCTCCTCCACGCTGTGCGCGTGGATCCACGCCTCGTTGTAATACAGACGCCAGCGCGTGTCGACCGCCATGCTGGCGATCTGATCGGTGGGGATCGGAATCAGGTTGAACAGCGCCGGGGCGAAATACGCGCGTTGATAGGACGCGCGCACGCGAGCCGCTTGCAGCGCGCGCGAGTAGCTGCCGCCCCGATCGAATCCGCGAACCAGCGCCGCAAGTCTTTCGAGCATCGCTCAAGCTCGCGGCACCAGCTTGGCCAGCTGCATCAACTCGTAGAACGGGCGGCATTCCTCGGGCAAGATGATCGCTCCCTCGGGACGATGGCGCTTGTCGCAGAGCGTGCGGGCGGCCGCGGTCGGAATGTCGGCGTTCGTGCGCGACGCCACACCGAGGGCGATCATCGCCGCCTGCCATCGCTCGGGCGTCTTGTTGTTCAGCACCGCTCCGACCAGGGAGTAGCACACCGCGTAGGCGCGATCGATGCGATCGGGAAGTAGCAGCGCGCGCGGGTTCTTGAGGATGTCCTCGGGATCCGGAAGGTTCAAGTTCTCCTGGTATTCGAGAAACGGCAGCGCCTGGTCGCCCACCAGTCCCGCCAGAGCGGCGGCCCGGAGCTGTCGATGCCCCGGCGACACGGCGTCGATGGCGGCCAGGAACCTCGACGCCAGATACCACGTCCGGCCCGATGGCCAGGGTCCGCTGCGGCGCGCCGCGTCGTGTGGCGGGGCGAGCCACGCATCGCGGCCCGCGGCCTTGATGTACGCCGCAATCACCGCGCGTTGCCGATGATGGTGGGCACGAAGATAGTCGGCACCAAGCACCGGGAGGTTCGCGGGCGCCGGAAAGTCGCTGACCATCATTTCGCACCAGGTCCCGTGGTCCATCGGGAACTCCCCGTGCCAGAGGCGGTTGGCCATGGGCGGCTGAATTTCCTGGCCGCCCGCGGCCCACTCGACGGCGTTGCTCGCGCACAGATACACGACGCCGCCTTTGCCCGGCTCGTAATCCGGCAGCTGTAGCTCGCCGCACACGTTCTCTGTGAGCAGCCGCAACATCGCCGCCTGCGTGGTGGGCGGCACCGTGGTCAGCTCGTCGAGAAAGATGATCACCAGGTAGCCTTCGTCGGCCAGCCGCGTGGCATCGCGCGCCCACGCCATCGGCAACAGGCGCACACCATCAGCGGTCGAGACCGGGAAGCCGCCGAAATCCTGCGGCTCCCGAATTGATCCGATGAGGATGAAGACCTTGCACTTGATGCCGGCGTTGGTGAATCCGGTTTCGAGGCTCTTGGTGAACTCGGTCTTCCCCACGCCGGGAAAGCCCGTGATGTGGATGGGGATGCGCGCTTGCAGGCCGATGGCAATCAGTTGGACGAACTGCGGGAACTCCATCCGTGGCGGATTAGACACCGTCAGACGCCAAACGGGCAATCGGCAGAACCCTGCTGCTCAGTTTCAGGTGGTGACGGCGTCGATCAACGCTCCCGCAACACCCGGGCAGCCTCTTCCGGCGGCACCGGGTTGCGGTGCATCCCGCTCCCCCACTCCATGCCGCTGTAGCGCGTCACCCGCGGCAGGATCTCGAGGTGCCAGTGAAACGCTCGATCAGCCTCACCAGTTAACGGGGCGGTGTGCAGCACGAGGTTGTAGGCCGGCCGCTCCAGGGCCCAATCGATGCCTGACATCACCTGCCGCATCGCGGCGGCGAGCAGCTCGAGCGTCGCGTCCGATGCCTCTTCAAACCGCGGCGCGTGCACGCGCGGCATCAACCACGCTTCAAACGGCACACGGGACGCAAACGGTGCCATCGCCACAATGTCACCCTGTTCGCAGATGATGCGTCGTCGGTCGGACAATTCCGCCGCGATCACGTCGCAGAAAATGCACCGGCCCGTCGCTTCGATGTGGCGCACACCGCCACTCACCTTCTCTTGCAACGCCGGCGGCAGGATCGGATACGCCGCCAGTTGCGAATGCGAATGATCGAGGCGCGCACCGGCGGCGCGGCCGTGATTCTTGAACACCACGATCGCGGCAAACCGCGAGTCGCGTTTCAGATCCTGAATGCGCGTGCGCCAGGCCCACAGCACCCGCCACAAGCGGTCGGCATCGAGGGTGTGCAGCGGTTGATCGTGCGAAGGTGTTTCGACGATCACTTCGTGCGCGCCGAGCCCCTCGCGCGTCTCGAACAGGCCGTCCGCCCGCACCTCCGAGCCGCCCTCGATGCGCAGCTTTGGATGGCGATTGGGGACGACCCGCACCGACCATCCGGGGACGTTGGCCGGACCGCCTTCGCGCCACGCCAGGATTTCAGGCCCGGCATCGGCTTCCCGCCCCTCGCAAAACGGGCAGGCGGCCGCCACGTCTTCGAGCCGCACCGGTTCGAGATCGAAGTCATCCCGCCGCGTGAACGTGGCGCGATCGATCACCATCGAGCGCCCGGTGATTGGATCGCGCCGAATCTCGGTCGGCGTCACCGCGCGCCGCGCTTTCTGCGAGTGTTGGAACTTACCATCCGGGGCGGAACGCGTCCTGGTAGACCATGATCTTCGACGGCTCGACCGACCTGTCGATGGTGACGACGTCGAAGCGGCAGGGGGTGGTATCGAGCTGGTGGTAGGCGATGTACTGTTCGGCCATCGATACCAGGCGTCGCTGTTTCTGCTTCGTCACGGACTCGACGGGATCGCTGAAACTGCTGTCCGTTTTGGTCTTCACCTCTACAAATACTACCGTGCCGCGGTCGTTGGCGACGACATCGATCTCGCCGAACCGCGTCCGGTAACGTCTTTCGATGATGGCGTATCCGAGCTTTTCGAGCTGCTCGCACGCCATCGCTTCACCCTCACTGCCAAGCTGCTGTCTCGCGTGGGTCATGCCGTCGCGAACGCAATCCGTGTACCTAGCACAGGCATCGCGCGCGGCGAGTGTCTCATCGTCACGGTGGATTGTTGTTGAGCGTCGTCAATCCGGTTGCTCCACTGAGCTCACGTGTCCATGGCCAACGTGGTGCATAGCGGGCGGCGAGGGTCTCATCGTCGCGGAGGATTGTTGTTGAGCGTGGTGAATGCCGGTTGCTGCACCGAACCTACCTGCGAATGGGCAACGTGGTGCATAGCGCGCGTGCTTCGTCTCGATAAGGCTGCTTCATAGATGACTACTGGGAAAAAATCGGGAAAATCGTTGTGAACGGTTTATGCATCTAGTGTGACCAGATCAACTCGTCACTCCCTCAACGAGGCGATCACCGCGAGAGCTTTGCACGGTCGCGGCATCGTCAATGGCACATAGGACGGTCGGCGGAACTCCCGCCTAACCGAAAGGGGCGAAGCCTTGATGAGCAACACCGTTACAGAACCCGCACGCGTCGGCGACGCTTGGTACGCCGTCTGGACGCGCAGCAACTCCGAACGCCTGGTCGGCGATCAACTCGCCGCCAAGGGCTTTGTGACGTTTCTTCCTGAGATGGGGACCTGGTCGAAGCGGCAGGGGCAGATGCACGTCGTCCCTATGCCGATGTTTCCTGGTTACCTGTTCGTACGGCAGCGCATGGACAAGCACGCCTACATCGAGATGCTGAAGGTGCGCGGACTGGTCCGCATCCTGGAGGATGGCTGGAACCGCCTGACACCGGTTGCGGATCACGAAGTCGCCGCGGTCCAGCGCCTGGTCGAAGCGAAGGTGCCGGTGTTTCCGCATGCGCTTCACGAGGGCGATCACGTGCGCGTCACCGAGGGTCCGCTGAAGGACGTCGAGGGCACCTTTATCCAGGACAGGCCGGGCTGCGGCAAGTTGATCGTCGCGATCGGGCTGTTGGGACGCGGCGTCGCCATCGAGGTGGACGGCACCAGCGTCAAGCCGTGTTCGCCATTGCGGAACTGACCATATGCGGCGGCCGCTTCTCTTCGTCAGCACGGTGATCGCGTTCGCCGCGGCGCCGGGCGTACACGCGCAGACCCGCGCCACGATCGTGCCCTCGGTGTCGATGGGCGTGGTCTACGACGACAACGTCTCGGCGCGGGCGCAGGGCGACGCCGGCCGCATGCTCCAGGTCAGGCCCAGTCTCGAGGCCGACTACGACTCTCCGACGATGAAACTGATCAGCCTGTGGTCGTTCGACATGCAGCGGTCGAACCACTCAGCGCTGAACGCGCTCGACGCGCGGCAGCACGCGATGCTCGACGCGAAACTTCGCTCGTCGCCGTTTACGACCTGGGGCGTGGGCGGCCGCTACTACCCGTTCACGGTGACCGGTCCGCTGGCCGTCGCCGAGGCCCGCCCCCGCTCGGGGCGCGACCTCACCGTGGCCATCGTGCTCGG
>JALDXK010000394.1:0-6033 GCA_032155105.1 Acidobacteriota bacterium | reverse complement strand
AAAGCGCCCGCTCTCCGAACGTCAGCGAGGATCCAGATTGCGATCACGACAATGAAGATCAGTGCGTTCTCGCGCGTGAGTGCGAGGGCCCCCAGGGTCATGCCCAAGGCAATCCACGTCATCCGGCTAGCCGGATAGACGAGGATTGCCAGCAACCACAGCATCAGGCAGACAAAGAAAATGTCCAGGACGGACTTCTGTAACAACCCGTCAAAGAAAATCGCCGGCGCCCACAGCGCCAGGCCGAGCCCGGCGATCAGGCCGACCCTCGTCGAGAAGAACCGCGCTCCCGCCATCCCCAACAGCACGCACGACGCCGAGCCGATCACGGCCTGGACGATGCGGACGATCAGCAGGTCGCGCCCGAACAGGGAATACAAGGCGCCAAGGAAGTACGGATAGAGCGGCGCCTGGTAGAACACCTCCGATCCGATCCAGTCACCGGAAGCGATCCGCTGCGCCCACAGGTCGTACCCGTTGGCGTCGCCCATCAACACGTCGAAGAATGGGCTCGGTCGAATCTGCCAGATGTGCGCGAGGCGCACCACGAGGGCAACGAGAAAAATCAGCAGCGCGTGCATAAAAAAAAGGACCGGGCTTAGGTTAACCCTAAACCCGATCCCTGATTGCCGATTGCGGATTGCCGACTGCGGATTGCCGACTGCTGATTGCTACTTCACAAACAACATCTCCCGGTACGTCGGCAACGGCCAGATCTGGTGGGGCACGATCAGCTCGAGCTGATCGCCGAGGTCGCGCAGCCTGGCCATGATCGGCACCACTGTGTCGCGCATGTACTTCGCGTGCTTTTCGAGGCTGGGACTGGTGTGGTCAGCGGCCGCGGCCAGCTTGTCGGCCTGCGCCTTGAACGCGTCGACCAGCTTCACCAGCCGCGACAGGTGCTTCTTGCCTTCCTTGCTCGGCACGCCGCCGGCCTTCGCCGCCGCCACGCTCTGCCCGAGCTGCTTCTGGTACTCGAACGCCGCCGGCAGGATGTAGCGGTTGGCCATCAGCGTCATCAGCTGCGCCTCGATGTTGATCGTCTTGCAGTAGGTCTCGAGGCTGATCTCGTAGCGCGCGTGCAGCTCCTCGCCGGTGAGGACCTTGTACTTCTCGAAGGCTTTCACCACCGCGGACGTGACCACTTCAGGCAACGCATCGACGGTGTTCTTGTGGTTGAGCAGCCCGCGCTTGCCGGCTTCCTTCTGCCATTCGGCGGAGTAGCCGTTGCCGTTGAAGATGATCCGCTTGTGCTTCTTGACCGTGGCCTTGAGGATCGCCTTCACCGCGTTCTCGAGCGACTCGCCCTTGCCGAGCCGCAGGTCGAGCTCGGTGGCCAGCGTGTCGAGCGACTCGCTCACCGCGACGTTGAGGCACGTCGCCGGCAGGCCGACGTTCTGCGTCGAGCCGACGGCGCGGAACTCGAACTTGTTACCGGTGAACGCAAACGGCGAGGTGCGGTTGCGGTCGCCGGCATCGCGCGGCAGCTGCGGCAGCGCGCCGACGCCGATGTCGAGCATGCCGCCGGTCTTGGTGCTCTTGGCCGCGCCCGCCGCTTCGACCTGCTCGAAGATGTCGGTGAGCATGTCGCCGAGGAACACCGACAGGATCGCCGGCGGCGCTTCGTTGGCGCCGAGGCGATGGTCGTTGCCGGCGTGGGCGATGCTGTAGCGCAGGAGGCCCTGCCACACGTCCACGGCGCGAATCACCGCGGTGCAGAAGAACAGGAATTGCATGTTGTCGTGCGGCGTCTCGCCGGGGCTGAGCAGGTTGTTGCCGAGATCGTCGCCGATGCTCCAGTTGAGGTGCTTACCGGAGCCGTTGACGCCGGCAAACGGCTTCTCGTGCACCAGGCAGGCCAGCCCGTACTTCGGCGCCACCCGCTTCATGGTCTCCATGGTCATCATCTGGTGATCGGTGGCGACATTCGCACTCTCGAAGATCGGCGCCACTTCGTACTGCGACGGCGCGACCTCGTTGTGCCGGGTCTTGATCGGCACGCCGCACTTGTAGAGTTCCGACTCGACGTCGGCCATAAAGGCGAGTACCCGTTCGGGGATCGATCCGAAGTACTGATCTTCCAGCTCCTGGCCCTTCGGCGGCCGGGCGCCGAACAGCGTGCGGCCGGCGTTGAGCAGGTCGGGCCGCGCGAAGTAGAAGTTGCTGTCGATCAGGAAGTATTCCTGCTCGGGGCCGCAGGTGGCGGTGACGCGCGTGGCGCTCGAGCCGAACAGCTTCAATACCCGCACGGCCTGGGTCGAGAGCGCTTCCATGGAGCGGAGCAGCGGCGTCTTCTTGTCGAGTGCGACGCCGGTCCAGCTCACGAACGCGGTCGGAATCACGAGCGTGACGCTGTTGTTGTTGACGAGCAGCCATGGCGGGCTCGTCGGATCCCACGCCGTGTAGCCGCGCGCCTCGAAGGTGCTGCGCATGCCGCCCGATGGGAAGCTCGAGGCATCGGGCTCGCCGCGCACCAATTCTTTGCCGCTGAACTCCGCGAGCGCGCGGCCGTCGGCGGTCTGGTTGTAGAAGGCGTCGTGCTTCTCGGCGGTGATGCCGGTGAGCGGCTGGAACCAGTGCGTGAAATGCGACGCGCCGTTCTCGACCGCCCAGTCTTTCAGCGCCGAGGCCACCGCATCGGCGGTGGACACGTCGAGGGTAGTGCCGCGGGTCATGGTGTCGCGCAGCGACTTGTACACCGCTTTAGGCAGGCGGGCCTGCTGGACCTTGTCGTTGAACACGCGCGCGCCAAAGATGTCTTTGACCGACGTTGGCGCCTGGACGATGCGCCCTTCGTTCATGGCCCAACTACGTATGCCTTTGATTGCCTCGCCTAAAGCTGCCGAACCCATGTGTGAACCCCCTGCAATATGAATAACTGCGACCGATGCCGCCGGCCTTCGACAAGCTCAGGCTGTCTCGAGCTCATCGAGGGACAAGATGACGAATTATGCACGATTCAGATATCACTTCGCAATATGAAGACCATCGAACGCCTAGATTTGGGTCGCAGCGTGCATTCTGACTCTTGATTCTTGCAGAAAATGCACGAAAGAGGCGACACTATTAAGGCGTTCGACCCAAGCCTCCGAGGACACAGAGGGCACTTCAGGCCTACGGAGACCACGGAGATTGAGCACGTTTGGCCCTCGAGCCAGCTGAGAGCCCTCACCCTCCGTGCCCTCCGTACTCCTCCGTGTCCTCGGAACTGTTTCTACGGGAATAGGCGTCGCTGGGCGCAGCCCGTATTCGGCGCGTTGTTGGCGCCGTCGCGGAGGGCGGGCAGGGCCATTTCCGCGAAGATGCGGTAGCCGCCATCCCCAGGGTGGAAGCCGTCCGACGCGTAGTTGGCCGGCTGATACAGCCGCGCGTCGCACATCAGGTCCACGACCAGCACGCCTTGGGCAGTGAGCGCACTCGCACGGTCCGACAACCCCACCGCCACGCGCTGCATCAGGCTCTTGTCGGCCGTGGAGTTCCCCGACATGTACGGCGCGCCGGCGAGGTTCGGCAGGTTGAGGATCACGATGCGCGCGGTCGGCGCCCGGCTGCGGATGCGAGTAACCAAGTCGTTCAGGTCTGTGCCCCACTGGCGCACGTGCGCGTCGACGAAGCCGTTCACGTCCGAGCCGCCACGCTCCCGGCCCGCCCGGGCAATGACGTTTGCGTCGTTTCCACCGGCGAAAATCGTTACTTGCGTGGTGTCGTTCGGCACGAAGGGCGCCTGCCCTTCGATGAAATTCCGGACATGGCTGTCGATGGGGCGGCCGATTTCGCGCGCGAGATTTTCGACCGCCGGGCTGAGCACCGATCCCGGCACGCTCAAGTTCCGATGCGACACCGGGCGGCCCGTGGCCACCAGGGCGCGGTGCAGGATCTGCACGTAGCCCAGACCGTCTGGGCACTCCACGAAAGGGAAGCAGGGCGAGGAACTGCCGAAACCGATGCCATCGCTGGCGCCGATCGCCGTATACCTGATCGGGCCAGACGAGGACGGCCCGGTTGGGGAGTCCGCAGGATCTGACGAACACGACCACAGGAAAAAACTACAAAGCGCGACGGTAACAATTCGGCTACGGAGGGAATAAATCTGTCTCATCTGTGGCTAGGTTTCCCGAGTCGTCTGTGCCATCTCTGGCGGGATTTCCGTGGTCCTCTGTGGCATCAGTGGCTATTTGTCTGCGCCGTCCGTGGCTCATGTGCAAGAATTGCGCCCCGTAACCATGACCACCCTGGCCCGTCCGTGGACACGCTTCTATCATCCGACAACGCCGGCGGATCTCGGCCCGCTGAAGTATCCGCACATGCCCGCGGCGATCCGCGACGCCTCGGCCTCCTACGCCACGCAACCGGCCTTCACGCTGGGATTGCCGAACGGTTCGCAGGGCGGCATCACGTTCGAGGAGACCGATCGGCTGTCGGATGCGCTCGCCGTTTACCTGCGTGAAGTGGCGGGGTTCAAGGCCGGCGATCGCGTCGCGATCCAGATGCCGAATTGCCTCGCCTATCCGATCGCTGTGTTCGGCATTCTCAAGGCCGGGCTGGTGATGGTCAACACCAATCCGCTCTACACCCCGGCCGAGATGGTGCATCAGTTCACCGACAGCGGCGCGGCCGGGCTGATTGTGATCGACCTCTTCGCGCCGAAGGTTGCCGAGGTGCTGCCCAGGACCTCGATCAAGACCGTGATCGTCGTCACCATCTCGGATCTGCTGCCGACGCTGAAGCGGCTGCTCGTCTACGCGGTGCAGAAATACGTGAAGAAAATGATCCCGCCGATCGCCTTCACGCACACGACGTTCGCGGAGGCGGTGGCGGCGGGCAGCGAGCGCATGAGCGGTGGCGCCGATCCGAAGATCTACGCGCAGTCGCTCGATCACCACAGCATCGCGGCATTGCAGTACACCGGCGGCACCACGGGCGTGGCCAAGGGCGCCATCCTCACGCACGGCAACCTCGTCGCCAATACGATTCAGGGCCTCGAGATGTGGAAGCCGTTCCTGCGCCTCGGCCAGGAAGTGATGCTCACGGCGCTGCCGCTGTACCACATCTTCGCGTTCACGGCGAACCTGATGATCTTCTATCTCGCCGGCGGGCGGAACGTGCTCGTGCCGAGCCCGCGCCCGTTGTCGAACCTGAAGACCGTGATGCTGTCCGAGCCGATCACCTGGTTCACCGGCGTCAACACGTTATTTGCCGGCCTGATGAACGAGACGTGGTTCAAGGAGAAGCCGGGATGGTCGCTGCGCGGGTCGGTCGCGGGCGGCATGGCGCTCGTGCCCGTGATTGGCGAGCGCTGGGAGGCCATGACCAAGACGCCCATCTATCAGGGCTACGGTCTCACCGAGACGTCACCGGTGGCCACGCTCAATCCGTTTCAGCGTCCCAAGCGCGAAGCGATCGGCGTGCCGGTTCCCGGCACCGACGCGCGTCTCGTCGACGATGAAGGGCGCGATGTGCCTCACGGCGAGCCCGGCGAACTCTGGATCAAAGGTCCGCAAGTGATGCAAGGCTACTGGCAGCGGCCCGATGAGACCTCGCGCGTGCTGCGCGACGGCTGGCTCGCCACCGGCGACATCGCGAAGATGGATGACGACCACTACATCCAGATCGTCGATCGCAAGAAGGACATGATTCTGGTGAGCGGCTTCAACGTCTACCCGAACGAGGTTGAAGCGGTGATCGCCGCGCATCCCGCCGTTGCCGACACCGCCGTGGTCGGCGTGCCGGATGATGAGTGTGGCGAGATTGTGGTGGCCTTTGTGACGCCGAAGGACGAGTCGCTCACCGAAGACGCGGTGCGCCAGCACTGCAAGCAGTCGTTGACCAACTACAAGGTGCCGCGCATCGTCGTGTTCAAGAAGGACCTGCCGAAGTCGAACGTGGGGAAGGTCTTGAGGAAAGACCTGCGAGACGACGCTCAGAAGGCCTACCTCACGAGAAAAGCCGGGCCGGGAGCCGGGAGCCGGGAGCCGGGAGCCGGAAAAACGCTTGGATAATTTGTGTCACTCGCTGACCGGCGCCGCCCTTGGC
>JALDXK010000393.1:0-6041 GCA_032155105.1 Acidobacteriota bacterium | reverse complement strand
ACAGGCGGGCCCGCGAGCGCTTCAAACGCTACTGGTCGTTCGTGGCACCGGGGGTCGAGTTAATCAGGCTCGCCATGCTTCGCCCGCTCAAGCAGGAATGCGAACGGCAGTACACTGCTGCCTGAGGCAGCGGTCAGCATGCCGCCAGCGCCCGCTCACGGGTCGCATCGTGCGCGTGGCGGCGCATCCACGACAGCGTCCGTTCGACGCTCTGCCAGTCGTGGCAGACGCGGCGGAACGGCAGTCCATCGATCGACACGTCGACGAGCCAGGTGCTGTCGGCGGTCAACGTCACTTGAAGCACCTGCTGCTGACCGGTGGTGTCGGTAAACCGAAAATCAATCTGGGTCATGAGGCTCGTCTGGTGTCGGAGACGCGCTGTGGCGCGAGGCGGCGGCCGAACTCATCGGCGAACGCGCGCACGTCGTCCCAATCGGTGTATTCGTAGTCTCGCGTCGTGTCGGTGTCGCCGCCCGCCTTCGCGGCAATCCGCTTCATCATCCAGCGCGTCACGAAGTCATAGCGCGTATAGAGCAAGGCACCCGCCACGTGTTTCACGAAGCCGGGCCGCCAGCCCGTCGCCTCGCAGAAACGTTGTACGATCGCGTCCAGGTCGGCGGTCACCGTGGGATCGCCGTGCTCAAGCACGCCGAGGCACACCGAGACGAACGCCGTCGGGCGATCGCCGAACACGCGGCACCGCGCCCGCACCCATTGCACCACGGGCTTCTGGTATCGGCCGGCGTGAATGGACGCGGCCACGATGATGCCCGCATATTCCGTTGGGTCCGGGTCCGCGCTGCCCGCTTCGACGACGTCGGCGTTGAGGCCGTTCAGCGCAAGTGTCCTGGCTATGGCTCGCGCGACCACGCGCGTGTGGCCTTCAGTGCTGCCATAGAGAATGAGGACTCGATTCATGGGCGATCGTCTCTCGATGTGAAGACGAGGTGCACCGCGCGTGCCATCACGATTGGGCGCAATCGAGGCCGCCGCGATCGCAGGCTCGGAAATTTGCCGCACCGGATGCGAACTCTTCCGCGGCGCGGTGACGTATGCTGGCAACTGCGCCGATGCCAGCATCGCCAACCGCCGAGGGGTTCCCGCCCAACTGTGCGTTGATCGAAGTCCACGTCACGGACCTGAAGCAGCTGTTCGATTCGCTCGATCCCACGCCGTTCCACCAGCGAGACATCGACCCCAAGGCCGAGGATTTCATCGCCGGCTCGGCGCGGGAACTGGATCCTGATGTGCCGCTCGGGCTGCTCGTGTATGTCGACCGCGAGGCCCATTCACCCAGGGCCACGGAAATCGTCCACGCCGCGGTGCGCGATCACTTCCGCCGAAAGGCGCAGGCAACGCGGCAGCGCCTGCGACAACTGTTCCGTCTCGGACGACGGAGCCTGGTGATCGGCTTGACGTTCCTCGCGGCCTGCGTGATCGCCGCCGACTCATTGCGTGGCCCGTTGGAAGGCTGGCGCCTGCTTGGCGTGATCCAGGAGAGCCTGATCATTGGCGGCTGGGTAGCGATGTGGCGGCCGATCGAAATCTTTCTCTACGAGTGGTGGCCGGTCCGCGCCGAGGCCCACTTGTGTGATCGCCTGAGCGGAATGACGGTGCGCGTCGTCACACACCATCACCCGCCCGACGGCGACTGAACGGAATCGGTCTACTGGGCCGGGCGCGCCTGCACCGCAAACCCGCAGGCCGCGCTCAGCCTGGCTAACGGCTTCGCCACCTTGGCATCCACCGGCTTCGCGCGCTTGGCGTCGCAATGCGGCCGCACGGTCAGCACCGGGCACGGCGCCGTGCGCACCACGCGCTCGGCCACGTTGCCCATCACCATGTGCATGACCACACCGTGCCCGTGCGTGCCCATCACGATCAGATCGGCGCGAGTACCGTGCGCGGCGGCCACGATGGTGTGCGCCGGGCTGCCGAACAGCACCTCCGCCGACACAGGCACGTCCGTGATGTCACCTTGGATGCGCGTCAGCTCCAGCTGTGCTTCCTCGCCCAGCCGCTCGCTCCAGTCGTGGTAGGCGAGCGCATACGAATCGCGGGTACCAGCGGTCACGGCCGGCACCTCGCAGACGTGCACGAGGTGCAGCGTCGACGACAGTCGCCGCGCCATGGCGTGTGCGTAGTCGAGCGCGAGCTGGGAGGTCGCGCTGAAGTCCAGGGGCACGAGAATTCGCTTGATGTCGAGCGTCATGGCGGTTCCCCTCTCAGGAAGACGAGTCGTCTCGTCATCTTCCCGGGGCAACCTCCATGCCACGGCGCCGGACAGTCTTTGCCAGCCAAAGGGCCGCGGCGTGGTGCCGCAGCCGCGGGATTCCGCGCACCCTCCGGAAAAACTCCGCGCCCGGAGTTGGCGGGGCTCAGTGCGACGCGTGCAGGTGCGCGTGCCCGGGATCGGGCGCGATGAACTCGTGCTCGACCGCGCGCACCGCGAGTACCGGGCACGGCGCAGTGCGAACCACCCGCTCAGCGACGCTGCCCACCAGCAGGTGCTGGAAGCCCCGGCGCCCGTGTGTGCCGACGATGATCAGGTCGATGTGTTTGAGCTTCGCGTAATCGACAATCGCGGCGGCCGCGCTGGTGGCGCTTTCCACCACCGGCACCACCTCGAGCGACTGCAACTCATGCGCGATGATCAGCTTCTCCAGCGACTCTTTCGCCTTCCGCTCGAGATCGATCTGGAAATCCGGAATCGAGACGCCAACCTCCGGGCTCACGCTCATCACGATGTTTTCGGTGACGTGCAGGAGGTGCAGCGTCGCGCCGTACGAACGCGCGAGGTCGCTGCCGTAGGCGAGCGCGTTCGCGGAGGGTTCGGTGAAATCCGTTGCGACCAGGATGCTCTTGAGGACAATCATGGTTCCCCTCTCGATCTTGCGGAAAGCGGGCGTCCGCCCCATGGTTCGGCAGCAGCACAAGGCGTGCCACAAGGCATGCTAGCCTAACCCTTGGCGCGAATCTTGATTCTTCCGCGCGCATGAGCACCACCAATACCGCCATCGCCGTTGATTTCAGCCGGAACCTGCACCGCCGGTCAGTGCGTCAGCGGGAGATTTCCTCCTGCGCTGCGGGAAAAATCCCACGCCGCGTCCTGGTGGTCGACGATGAACCCCTCATCAGGTGGTCGGTCACCGAGACGCTGGCCAGCCTTGATCTCGACGTCGAGCAGGCGGTCGACGCGGCCTCGGCTCTGCGCGCGATCCTCGACTCGGTCGAGCCGTTCGACGTCGTCCTGCTCGACCTGCGGCTGCCGGATATGAAGGACCTGTCGCTGATGGGTACGATTCGCCAGTTGATGCCTGGCGCGTCGGTCGTACTGATGACCGCGTTCGGCACCGACGACGTCGTCGAGCGAGCCGTGGCCCTCGGCGCGTGTTCCGTCTTGCAGAAACCGTTCGAGCTTGGCAAGCTGATAGACGCTGTGTACGGAAACGGGGCCTGATGCCGAACGCGACCGTGTTGGTGGTGGACGATGAGCCGCTGATTCGCTGGTCGCTCGTCAATCGGCTGAAGGAGGACGGCTACCGCACGCTCGAAGCCGGCACCGGCGCCGATGCGGTGGCGCAGCATCGTGACGGCGCTGACCTCGTGCTGCTCGATTTCGCGCTGCCTGATTCCAACGGCCTCACGGTGCTCACGCAGATCAAGGAGGCCGATCCCGACACGCTGGTGATCATGCTCACCGCGCACGCCGGCGTCGAGACCGCCGTCGCCGCGATGAAGAACGGCGCGTTTCATTACGCCAACAAGCCATTCGATCTCGACGAGGTGATGCTGCTCGTCGAGAAGGCGCTCGAAACCACGCAGTTGCGCCGCGAGGTGCGCGTGCTGCGCGCGAAGCAGGCGCAGCCATTCGGCCTCGACAGCATTGTCGGCAACAGTGCGGCCGTGAAGGACCTGCGCGCGATGCTCAAGAGGATCGGCGTCAGCCCGGCGACGACCGTGCTGCTGACCGGCGAGAGCGGCACCGGCAAGGACCTCGCCGCGAAGGTGATTCACTACAGCAGCGGCCGCGCGCCGCGGCCGTTCATGAACATCACCTGTTCGGCGTTGCCGGAGACGTTGCTCGAAAGCGAGCTGTTCGGCCACGAGCGCGGCGCCTTCACCGGCGCGGATCGGCAGAAGCGCGGGTTGATCGAGTCCGCCGACGGCGGCACAGTGTTCCTCGACGAGATCGGCGAGATGGTGCCGCTGCTGCAGGCCAAGCTGCTGCGCTTTCTCGAGGAGAAGTCCTTCAAGCGCGTGGGCGGAGCCACCGACGTGAAGGTCGACGTGCGGGTGATTGCGGCGACCAATCGGTCGCTGCAGGAGGAAGTGAAACAGGGCCGGTTCCGCGAGGACCTGTTCTACCGCCTCAACGTGATGGCGGTGCCGCTACCGCCGTTGCGCGAGCACCGCGACGACATCCCGCTGCTGATCAGCCACTACATCGACATCTTCAACGTCGAGTTCAGGAAGAAGATTCGCGGCGTGACGCCGGCGGCGCTCGCGGCGCTCGAGAGTTACGGTTGGCCCGGCAACGTGCGCGAGCTGAGAAACGCCGTGGAGCGCGCGATGCTGCTCGCCGACGGCGTCGATCTCACCGAGGCGCACTTCCCGATGCTGACGGCGCTGGACCCGGAGTTGTCGGCGGGCATGGAGCTGCCAGCCGGCGGGATCAATCTCGAAGAACTGGAACGCACACTGGTGGTCCAGGCGCTCGAGCGCAGCGGCTGGAACCAGACCAAGGCCGCGCTGCTGCTGGGCCTCAACCGCGATCAGATCCGCTATCGGATCGAGAAGTTCGATCTCCAGAGGCCGACGTAGGTAGGTGCACCGTGATCGCGGTGCCGCCGTGCGGCGGGCAGGCCACCTCGATGCGGCCGCCATGCATCTCGATGAGCCGCTTCGCCGTGGCCATGCCGAGGCCTGTGCCGCGCGCCTTCGTCGTCTTGAAAGGACGAAACAGGTCGGCGCGGATCTCGGCCGGGATACCCGGGCCTTGATCGATCACCTCGACGCGATGCCAGCCGTTCTCAACGGTGGCGGTCACGGCAATGCGTCCGCGGCCCTGCATCGCTTGCGCTGAGTTGATCAGCAGGTTCTGAAACACGATCGTCAACAGGTTGGCGTCGGCCGCGAGCGGCGGCACATCGGCCGCGATGGCGATGTCCTGCGCGGCAAACACGGGATCCGTCTTGAGCAAGGAGGCCACCGACTGCAGCAGCGCCCGCAGATCCGTCTGCGTCAGCTTCGGCTTGGGCGGCCGCGCGAACACCAGCAGGTCCTGGATCAGATCGTTCAGGGCGTCGAGCCGCGCGAGGATTTCCTTCACGATCGCGCCGTCAGCGGCGGACGCGGGCAGACGGGTGCCGAGCACCTGGATCGCGCCGCGGACCGCGGCCAGCGGGTTCTTCACCTCGTGCGCGATGACCGCGGCCATCTCGCCCAGCCGGGCGAGCGCGGAGGTCTCGCGGAGCCGATCTTCGAGCTCCGTCCGTTGCGAGAGGTCATGGAGAATGGCGGTGAAGTGCTTCTCGCCGTTCACCTCGAACTCGCCGACGGAGAGATGCACCGGGAAGGTGGTGCCGTCGCGTCGCTGCCCGGTCACGGCCCGGCCGATGCCGATGATCCGGCGTTCACCCGTCCTGAGATGGTGATCGATGTAGCCGTCGTGGCGCGATCGATCGGGTTCCGGCATCAGCACGCTGACGTTCCTGCCGATGACGTCGCCCTCGGTGTAGCCGAACATCCGCTGTGCCGCAGCGTTGAACGCCTCGATCGATCCGTGCGAATCAATGACGATGATGCCGTCGACCGCGGCATCGATGATGGCCCGCCAGCGCGCGGCGGCGACGCGATCGGCGTCGGCCGCTTCCTGCGGCGGCGTGGACTCACTCATGTGGCGAGTCTACCCCTGAGTGCGGCCGCCGCGATGGCGCGCCCGCCGCGTCCGCAGGCTGCTGAAATAATCGGTGTCTAATCGGTGTCTAGGTGGCCTAGCGACGACACATACCGCCGGAGCGCCGTGCGGTGCCGACGGT
>JALDXK010000392.1:0-6043 GCA_032155105.1 Acidobacteriota bacterium | reverse complement strand
TCACTCACCAGGTCCGCCAGCTGCGTCTCGACCGGCCGTGGCTCGGGCACGGATGCAAAGTTCGAGAACTCCGACGCGATCTGTCGCAGCAGCCGCACCTGGCCGAGAATGTTCGACACGCATTCATCGATCACGCCGCCTAGCGGCCGTCCCTGATCGACGTGGACACGGCGCAGGTGCTCGGCATTGAGCTGGATTGGCGTCAGCGGGTTCTTGATGTCGTGCGCCACCTGCCGCGCCATGTCGGCCCACGCCGCCAGGCGATTGGTGCGCTCGAGCTCGCGACGCTGGCGTTGCAGGTCGTCGGCCATCTGGTTGAACGCGTCCACCAGCCGGCGCAGCTCGTCGGAGGAGGTGGCGAGCACGCGTGCGTCGAGATCGCCGCGGGCGATGCGACGGGTGGCGCGCATCAGGCGGTTGACCGGATCGGCGATGCGCTCGGCCATGTAGTAGCCGATCGCGGCGCCGACCATCATGAACAGGATCGCGGCCAGCAACACGCGGCGATCGAGCTCGTCGATCTGCGCGTCCGTCTCCTGCTGCCGTGAGGCGAGGGGAATGGTCAGCATCCCTTCGCGGTCCTCGACCTTCACCGGCGTCGCCGCGATCAGGTACTCGAAATCGCCGGCCCGCTCGCGGCCGACGAACGACGGCCGGCCCTCGAGCTGAATGGCGAGATAGACGTCGCCGGGCGTGCGCGTCGGCAGCAGGCCGGACGCAAACAGCTCGCGCTCGCTCGACGCGAGCAGCTCCGTGTCTTCGAAGATGTTGACGTCCTGCGCCACTACGCGGCTCAGCCACACGATGATGTCGTCATCCACCGCCTGCTGGCCGACCATGGCCGCGCGCAGATCCTGGAACACGCGGCTGGCCGTGGTCGCCAGGCGCGTCGCCTCGCTTTCGATGTCGGCGAGGATGACGTTGGCCATGTAAGCCCGCGCCACCAGCGCCAGCGCCAGCACCGGCACGATCGCGGCAGCGACGAAGGCGAGGAAGAGCTTGCGATAAAAACTGGCCCGCACCTCTGCGAGCAGCGCCCGGCCCGACGCCGGGGCGCGGCCGACGAGGATGTTGAACAGCATCCCGCCGAGCACCGCGATCACGAACACCGCGAAGGTGAGCGCGACCAGCTCCGCCTGGTTGACGAGGTGACCCAGTGCATCCTGCCGCGCGACGCCGAGCACGTAGATGGCGCCGCGATCGCTCAAGACGTAGGCATCGAGCGACTCCGGGCCGCGCGCAATCGTCGTCCAGAAGGGCGCGCGCGACGCGAACGCCTGGCGGAACGCGCCTTCGCTGAGCGGCGGCGGGTCGTCCACCGAGGTGTACAACACGCGACGGCTCCAGCCGTAGACGTACAACTCCATGTCGACGCGCGGCCGCGGTTCCGGCGGCGGCTGCCCCGAGCGCATCAACGCTACATACGGATTTTGCGCGGTGATGAACGAGAGGTTGCCGTAATCGAGCATCGTGTGCACGACCACCGAGCCGGCGCGGCGGCCGTCCGGCGAACATATCAGCCGGCCGGCGTGGAGCAGGACCCGCTCTTCGGAGAAGAGCGGCGACACTTCCTCGAGCGTGTCCCAGCCGCACGAGTTCTCGATCCACTGCTGCGGCACCTGCCGATCGGGAAGGTTCAACGCAAACCGGCTGACCATGGCGCCCGAGGCGTTGTGCAGCTCGACGCTCGACGTCAGCCGTTCGGTGGCGAGGCTGGTTTGCGACCACGCGAGGAACGCCGCGACAATCGGCGGGGGCCCGGTCACCGGCGGATCGCTGGCGCGCACGAGATCATCGAGCGCGTCGACGCGATCGATCTCCGTGAGCGCGCGCTGCAGCTTCGTGTGCACGTCCTGCCGCTGGTTCAACACTTCCGGCGCGTACCGCGACTCGATCAGCTGTCGTCGCGCGCGCACCGCGGCGTCGACGAGCGATGGATACAGGATCAGCGACGGCAGCGCCACGGCCAGAAACGACAGCAGCAGCCGCGACGCCTGTGAGGCGCGCCGTACCACCGGCGCGTAACGGCTCACCACCCACGCCGCTCCCGCCGCGAACACGATCACCGCGAGCGCCGGCCAGCGTGGCGCGTGCGCGGCGAACACCGTCGGCGACAGCAGCACCGCGGCCGGCACCAGCCACAGCACCACGCCGCGCGCGCGCCACCACACGCGGTGTTCGGGGAACGTCCACGGCGACCACGCCATCCGAAACAGGAGAATGGCCAGGCCGACAATCGCCGCGTTCACGGCCACCAGCCCGATGACCACGAACAGGCGATTGGGGTCCCACCGATCGATCGCAAATCGCAGGATGTCGACCGGGGTCCGCGACACGTGTGTGCGCAGGATCCACTCGTACCAAATCACCAGGCCCGTCACCGCGACGCCGGCGGCCAGTTGCGTGGCGTAGAACTGGGCCGCCCTCGACGGTGCATCCACGACGACCACGCCGATGCCAGGCCGATGCGCGGTGCGCCACAGCGCAAAACTCGACACCGCGAGCACGAGCAGGGCGGCCGCGGTGAGACCGTTGAGGAAGAAGTCGATCGGTGAGGCGAGTCCGATCGCCGAGAACAGCGACCACGGCGCTGATGCCAGGAGCGACGGCTCGGCCAGGCCGGCCTTGCGGACGGCAATCCAGAGAATGGCGCGCGCCCCGACCACCAATCCGAGAATCGTGAGCGTGAGGAACACCGCTGCCGCCACCGAGGTGGTGAACCGGCGCCAGTCGAGCAGCGCACCCGTAAACAGCAGCAACAGCAGCGCCGCGAGCGCAAGCTCCGCCGCCAGCCACCGATCGCGGATGCGCTGTCGCGCCGTCAGCAGATCCGCATCGGACATGGTGACCGACACCAGCGGGTCCTTGCCCGGCGCGCGGATCACGAAGGCGCCATCGGTGTCGGAGGCGCTCTCGAACTGGAGGCGAAGGGCGACCGGCACAATGCTGGTGTCGAGCGAGAATTCCGCGCCCGACAGCGCCGCGCCGTGCGATCCAGGCAGCGGCGCCTCGGCCACGATGGCGCCGGCGTGGCGCGAGGGATCGGCCGGATCGAGCACTGGCTGCACACGCACGAGCTGGAGGGCCTGTGTGCTCTGCGCAAGGAAGAGGGAGGCAGCGCCCGAGAGCCGATCCTCGGGGATCTCCTCGGATCGACCGGTCCAGGCGACCGGCTCGTTCGTCGCCCCGTAAATGGCGAGGGCCACATCGGGGCCCTGTGCGGCTGTCATGAGTTGCGCGAACAGTTGGCGCCGGGCCGCCCGGTCGCCCTGGTCGGCGCGGCGCAGGATATCGGGGGAGAGTTCAATCGCCCGGACCGCCGCGTCCAACCGACTGGTCAGCGTCGCGAATTCACCCTCCACCTCGGCCCTGAGACGGGCACGCGAGGTTTCAAGGTCTCCGCCCAACTGGGTGCGCTCGATGACGAACGCGGCCACGGCAATCGCCGCCGCGGCCACCAGGCCGCCGTAGGCGAGCCGCGCCGCGGAGCGCGTCACGAAGGGAGGAAAGGTCATCCGATGCCGTCATTGTAGAATGTGAACTCTGCTGAAGCTCTCCCTCAAGCGCGGTGCCCTGGTCACGGCCGCGAATTGGCAAGTCGTACTGGTCCAGTTCGTCGCCGACACGCTGTTCAAGACGCTCGTCGTCGTTCCAGTGTTTGGCGGGCTTGTGCTCGTCGCGCTCATCGCCGGCGGCAACCCCTTTGACCTCGTGCGCCTCGACGACCTGACGCGGACCATCTCAGCGATGGTCGGGGTGCTGCTGGCGCAACCGGTGGCGCTGGCGGCGTTCCTGGGCGCGCTGGGCGTGGTGCTCGCGGGTGGATCGGTCCTGATGTTTGCGGTGAAAGCCGGTAGCGTCACCGTGCTGCTGGCCGGCGATCGCACCGCGGGCGCCATCGAGGTCCCGCCGCTACGCATGGCGGCGATGCAACAGGCCAGCCAGGCCACCGTCGAACGGTTTACCCAAGGGGTGCGGAACCTGTTTGGCCGCTACCTGCGGCTCGGTATTGCCCTGACGGTCGTCTACGCGCTCATTACCGGCGCCTATGTCGTGTTGCTGTTCGGGCCGCCGTGGTCGGCCGGCCTCGACGGCCCGCTCGTGGTCACGCTGGCGTCACTGGGTGTGATCCTCGTCATCACCCTCGTGAACTTCCTGTATCTGCTGATGCAGATCATGATTGCCGCGGAGGACTGCAGCGTGCTCGAGGCCGTGCCGCACATGGCGCGGCTGATTCGCCGCCGCGCGAAAGCGCTCGCGCAGGTGCTCGTCGCGATCCTGTCGTTGATGCTGATGGCCACCGGCGCCTCGATTCTCGCCACCTCGTACCTGGGAGTGATCGGCTTCGTGCCGTTCGTGGGCCTCGCGGCGTTACCGCTGCAGGTGATGGCGTGGATCGTACGCGGCGTGGTGTTCCAGTTCGTGGGCCTGACCGGCGTCGCGACCTACCTGCGCATGCACTACGCGCTGCAACCGTCGGGTGTGCGCGTTCCCGACGGACTGATGACACGTACGTAAACCACTGATCACGTACGTAAACCACGAAGCACACGAAGACACGGAGCCATACTTTTCAAAAACACCAGTGCCACTCTGTGCTCTCCGTGGTTGACGTCCGTATCAGGGCAGCGCAGGAGCGCCGAGCGCCGGCACCGGCAGGGGCTGGGACGGGGGTTCGAGCCGGCGTCCAAAGCCCTGCAACTGTCCTTCGCGGCTCACCGTGATCAACACCGGCGCGGTGAACCGCGTGCCGTCGCGATAAAACGGCTGCACGCCGATCTCGCCCGCGGCGCGGACCGTGCTGACCGGCTTGCCAGTCTCCGGATCGAACGCCGCAATCTCACTCGACACCATCGGCATGAACACCATGTCGAGCACCCGAAGCGGGCCGCCCGCGGGACGCGAACCGAGGTTGGCCTTCCAGCGCAGGTTGCCGTTCCCGCGATCGACGGCGCGCAGCACGTTGTCGCGCGCCGCAACGTAGATGTGCTCCTCGTCTGCCGACGGCCGGCCGGAGATGTCGCCGCCGATCGACCACGTCCACCGGTCGCGGCCGTTCTTGAGATCGATGCTCATGAACTGCTTGCCGGCGGTGCCGACCACGAGTTGATCGTCGAGCGCGAGCATCGTCGTCACGCGCGCCGGCAAGGTGCGCGACCACACGGTGTCGCCGGTGGTCAGCAGCGCCGAGAGCAGCCGGTTGTCTTCGAGCGCGAGGTACAGCCGATCGAGCGCGGGGCCCGGCGGGCCCGACAGCGGCGAGCCGAGCTGCCGCCGCCACATCACGGTGCCGTCGGACGCGCGCATCGCCGCGAGATCGCCGGCGGTGGTCGACGCCAACAGCCATCCGGTGTCGTAATACAGCGGCACGGCAGCGCCGCCCGGGAGCGGCGTGGTCCACCGCATGGCGCCGGTCTGCCCGTCGCGGGCCTCGATGTTCTGATCGCTGACGGTGAACACGAGACCCTCGCCGGTCGCCGGCGTGAACGCCGTCACGACATCGAGACGCCAGCGCACCGTGCCGCGATCGAGGTTCACCGCCACCAGGTGTCCACCTTTCAGCGGAATGTACGCAGTTGTTGCGTCGTAGCCAGGGGATGCGGCCGGCGGGGAATCAAACGTGACCACCCATCGGGGATCGAGCGCCGGCGCCGACGGTATCGGCGGCGCGGGCGCCACGGCCTGCAGAATCGCGAGCAAGGCCGCGAAGAAATGCGCCATCACGCGTTATAATAACGTCTCCTTACCCTTACCATCGCGTTCGCAAAGTAGCGGCGCCAATAAAACCCGCGCTGCGGAGCGGCGCCAAAACAAATAGTGTCGCATCAGACCATTCTCGTCCTCGACTTTGGCTCGCAGTTCACCCAACTGATCGCGCGACGGCTGCGCGAGCTGTCGGTCTACTGCGAGATCCTCCCCTTCAACACGCCGATTGCCGCGATCAAAGCGAAGCAGCCGGTGGGCCTGATTCTCTCGGGCGGGCCGAGCAGCGTCGATGAAGACGGCGCGCTCGCGCGTGGCCGGATGATTGGTAAGGATCTTC
>JALDXK010000391.1:0-6046 GCA_032155105.1 Acidobacteriota bacterium | reverse complement strand
CCCCTGAACCCATGAACCCCCTGAACCTTTGAACCCTAGAAGGTGACGCGGATGCCGAGCTGCGCGGCCCGGCCGTTGCCGGCAACGATGGTGTTCAGGAAGTTCACCGAGCTACGCGACCCGGTGGGGTTGCCGAAGTTCGCCGTGTTCAGCAGGTTGTAGATCTCGAGGAAGAAGCCGGCCTGGTACCGGTTGATCCGCGCGATGTACTGGAACCGCCCGTCGAGCAGCACCTGCTTCTCGCCGTCGATGCCGTTGCGGATCGCCACGCCCCTGGAGTCGACCTCGGACACGATGTTCCCGGGATGCCCCGACGGCAGCGGCACCCGATCGTGCACGCCCTGCGTCGGCCGATCGTTGTTGGTGCCGTCGCCGTTCACGTCCGAGCCGACCGTTTCGTTGATCGGGTAGCCTGAGTAGGCGCGGAAGACGATGCCGCCGCCGAAGCCTTTCCCGAGCTCAACGTACGCGCTGGTCGCAAACGCATGCACGTTGTCGCGATCGCAACGGCCGTAGTCGAGGCGCGGGTTGCTGTCGACGATGATCGACCCGACGTCGTAGCAGTGCGCCAGGGTGTAGCTGACGCGTCCCGACCAGCGGTTGGCATGCCGCTTCTCGAGCCCGACCTCGAGCGAATCGAACTTGGTGTCGAGCGCGGAGCCCAGTTCGGTGGTCTGGTTCTGGTTGAACTGGACGAACGTGGCGTTACGCGCCTCGGGCGGCACCAGCTCACCGTCGGGATCGAACACGTCGACGCCCAGCCTCGTCACCCGGCCGGTGAGCGGATTGACCGGCCCCTCGTTGATGTCGATCGTGGCGGTGTTGTGCTTGCCGCGATTGCCGACATAGTCGATCGATGCCGCCATGTTCGCGAACAGTTCGCGCTTCACACCGGCGCTGAACGCCCAGGTGTGGGCCATGCGGCGATCGCCATCCACGAGCGGCCCGGTCGTGGTGCTGTTGATCACGCCGCCGGCATCCACCGACCCCCGCAAGGTGTTCAGGAACGTGCGACACGCCGGGCTCATCACCGCTTCGCCTGGTGTCGGCCCCGCGACGGGGTTGAGGCAGGCGGTCGCATTCGGATCGCCGGCCCGGATCGGGAACGTGCCGGTGATCGCCGGTGACACCACCTGCGTCGTGTCGTAGGCCAGTGTCGGCGCAATCACCGACCGCTGCAGCAGCGTCTGCAGGACGGCGAGTTGCTGGTACTGGTAGACCTTGCCGAAGCCGCCGCGCACCACCGTCTTGCTGTCGCCCGTCAGGTCGTACGCCACGCCGACGCGGGGACCGATCGCATCCTTGGTGTTCTTGGTGAGGTTCTGCCAGTCATACCGCACACCGAGGTTCAGCGTCAGCCGGTTATTGAGCTGCCACTTGTCCTGGAAGTAGCCGCTCGCACGGTGATCGATCTGCTCGAAGTCGTACTGGCCCATGCTGATGCCGAAGCGATAGGGATAGGTCCGCGGATCGGCGGCGTTGAACGGGGTGTTGGTCGGGAACGTGAAGACACCGGTGAAGTTCACCGCCGTGCCCTGCGGCAGCGCGCCGTTCCGGCTGTAGGCCCCGCCCACCTTGAACGTGTGGTCGCCGCCCCATCCGGACTTGATCCACGTGAGCGTGTTGTCGACGGTCACGTCGCGGATCAGGTCCTGGGCGTAGGTGTTGCGCGGCCCGGCGAGGTAGTCCGGGTGGGTGTTCTGCGAACCCACGTCGAACGGATCAACCCCCGCAAAGCCGATGAAGTTCCAGTCGTCGTCGAACAGGTTGCTCGGCCCCTGCAGCAGGTTCTCGCGCACGTGCCCGACCTTGAACTCGTTGGTGGTGCGGTTGTTCAGCACTGACGTCCACGACGCGCTGAACACCTGGTCGCCCGAATCGTTCTCGTGCCGTGCGCTGCTGAGCGTGGCCAGGTCGTCCTCGATCGAATCGCGCTCGGTGATCACGGCTTCGCGAGTCCACCGGAAGCTGACGTGGTTGTTCCCGTTCATGTGGTAATCGAACCGCGCGAACGTGTTCGGCCCGTGGAACGCCGTGGTCGTGGAGTACGACACCGCGAGCGGTGCCGCCTCCTGCGGGAAGTTGAGATTGGCTGCCACCTTCGACGAGGTGCCTTCGTAGTTGCCGAAGAAGAACAGCTTGTTCTGGACGATGGGACCACCCAGGCTGCCGCCGTAGACGTTGCTGCCGGAGTCGGGATTCTCTTCTCCGGCCTGCTTCAGGAAGTAGTTGGTGGCTTGCAGCTCGTTGCTCTGGTAGTACTCGAACACGCGGCCCTGGAACTTGTTGGTGCCGCTCTTGGTCACGCTGTTGACCACCACACCGGTGGAGCCACCGTACTCCGCGGCGTACTGGTGGGTTTGCACCTGGTACTCGGCCATCGAATCCAGCGACACGCGCGCCTGCGTGCCCTGCGACCCGCCGCGGCGCGAATCGTTGTCGTTCTGTCCGTCGACGAGGAACAGGTTGTTGGTGGTCGCCTGGCCGTTGGCGCTGAACTGGCCGCCTTCGAACGACCCGATCTGCAGCACCGGCACGAGACCGGGGATGGTCTGCATCAGGCTGAACTGACTGCGATTGGCACTCGGCAGACCGTCGATCTCCGTGCTGGTCACGTTGGTGCCAATGCGGCTCGACGTCGCCTCGACGAGCGGCGAACTACCGGTCACCGTCAACGTTTCCTGCACCCCAGCCAGTTGCATCGTCAGGCTGAGCGTCAGTTCCTGGCCGACACTCAACACCACGTCGGTCAGGTTGGTCATGTGGAAGCCCGACACCTCCGCCTTGATGGTGTAGGTGCCGGGAAGCAGCGTTGGCAGGGTGAACGTGCCTTCGCTGCCGGAGATCGCGACGCGCTCCACTCCGGTGTCCTGGTTGATAACGGTCACCGTGACGCCGGGCAGCACCGCTTTCCCTGCGTCGAGAACCGTGCCGTTGATTTCCGAGCGCCCGCCTTGTGCGAACGCACCGGATGCGAACGCAAGAAAACACAACAGCGTGAAAAGAAGCGCCGGACGACCAACTGTCATATGCACCTCCCGCGCGGACTGCTCCCGCTTCGCGCGCAGCGCGAAGGCGGGGCCGCGTTTCTGGGGCGGATTGTAAGGCCCTCGAAAACCGGTCTAGACAATTCAGCGACAACTCTTAGACATCCTTTGACAACCGCACCGCTCGCGATGGCGCTACGCTCCCGCGATCAGAAAGGGGTTCGCCTGTGACCAAACCAATCGGTATCGTGATCGCGGCCTGTGCCTGTCTGCTGACCGTCGGCGTGGCCCAGGAGAAAGGCGGCGGGGACGAGACGGGACCGTACGACCTCGTTGCCGGGTGGCCGCAGAATTACTGCGGCGACGGCCACATCATCGGCTCGACCGCGGGCATCTGGGCGGAGAGTCCCGATCGTGTCTACATCTTCAACCGCGGCTGCCTGCCAGTCTTGAAGACCAAGGGTGGCGGCGGTGGCGGGAACTTCATTCCCGAACGCAATGCCTCCGGGTTTGATCTGTCGCAGAAGGACCAGGCACGGCATCCGCGATGGGACCACGTCTTCAACGTCGTCGATCGCGACGGAAAACTGATCGAGTCGTGGGAGCAGCACAACAAGCTGTTCGTCCGGCCGCACCGGATCCTCGTCAATCCCTACGATCCCGATCGGCACGTCTGGCTCGTGGACGACGGCGCGCACGCGGTGTACAAGTTCACGCGCGACGGCAAGAAGCTGGTGATGACGGTGGGCACACCGATGCAGCCCGGCAACGACGGCACGCACTTCAACCGGCCGACCGACGTCGCATGGCTCCCTGACGGCACGTTCTTCGTCAGCGACGGCTACGTGAATACGCGGGTCGCCAAGTTCGACAAGAACGGCAAGTTCCTGTTGACGTGGGGCCAGCCTGGCAACCAGCCGAACGAAACGCGCCCCAGCTACATGAACACCGTGCACGCGATCTCGATCGACAAGAACCGGAAGATCTACATCAGCGATCGCGCCAACTCGCGCATCCAGGTGTTCGACGAGAACGGCAAGTTCCTCGACGTGTGGCCGAACGTGCGCCGGCCGTACTCGTTCCTGTTGACTGAAGATCAGCACCTGTGGGTCGCTGATGGCATCACGCAGAAATTCACCAAGTTCGACCTGAACGGCAAGTTGCTCTATTCGTGGGGCACGTTCGGCTCGTTCCCAGGCGGCTTCTGGGGCGTGCACCAGTTCCACACCGACACCGAGGGCAACCTCTATACCGCGGACGTGCACGTCGGCCGTCCGCAGAAGTTCCGGCCGAAGAAGGGCGCCAACCCCGCGCACCTCATCGGGCGCTACATGCGCGGGAGCACTAACTGAAGGACGGCACGGTCATCAGCGCGCTGACGGTGGCGGTCCTGGGGCTGACAGGCGTGGCCGGCGTTCCTGCTACGGCACGCCAGACCGGCGCCCAGGCCGCCGCGCTCGTGCCGGCGTTCGAGGTGGATCCAGCGTGGCCGCGGCCGCTGCCCGGGCGATGGCTCGTCGGCGCCGTGGTCGGCGTGCACGTCGATGCGCGCGATCACGTGTGGATCGTGCATCGGCCGGGCACGCTGCAGCCCAATGAGACGCGATCGATCTGGCATGCGGCGCCGCCGGTAATCGAATTCGACCAGGCGGGCAACGTCGTGTCGTCGTGGGGCGGGCCGGGCGACGGCTACGAGTGGCCGGACCTCGAGCACGGCATTTACGTCGACGCCACCGATCACGTGTGGCTCGGCGGCGGCGGAGAGAAGGACGCCCACATCCTGAAGTTCACGCGGCAGGGCAAGTTCGTCATGCAGATCGGGCGCAAGGGCCAGGCCGGGGGCAGCAACGACGTCCGCAATCTCGGGGGCGCGGCAAACATGACGCTCGACCGCGCGACCAACGAGCTGTACGTGGCCGACGGCTACGTCAATCACCGTGTGATCGTCTTCGATGCGACCACCGGTGCGTACAAGCGGCATTGGGGCGCCTACGGCAAGAGACCAGACGATGGCTACTTCACGGGCGCCGGCGAACGATTGCCTGGTCCCTTCAGCGGGGTGGTGCAGCACGAGAACCGCCCGAGCAACTACGATCCGAACGGCCCGCCGCCGCCGCAATTCCGGATCGTGCACGCCGTTCGCATTTCTCGCGACGGTCTCGTCTACGTCTGCGATCGCACCAACGATCGGATCCAGGTATTCCAGAAGGACGGCACGTTCGTGAAGGAAGCGTTTGTGGCGCGGCAGACGCTTGGCAGCGGTTCGGTGTGGGACATCGGCTTCTCGACCGATCCTGCAGAAACCCATCTCATGGTTCCCGACGGCACCAACCAGCAGATCTGGCTGCTGCGACGCGACACGCTTCAAGTGGTGAGCGCGTTCGGGCGCGCCGGTCGCTGGGCCGGCCAGTTCTACGGTGCGCACAACCTCGCCGTCGATTCGAAGGGCAACATCTTTGTGACCGAGACGTACGAAGGGAAACGGGTGCAGAAGTTCACCTACAAAGGCCTTGGGCCTGCCGCGACGCCCTTGATTCAGTGAAAGGAGAGTCCACCCATGCGCGCTCCACAGTGGTCGTTGACGATGGTGTTCCTCGTGGCGCTGGTGCCGCTCGCCTTGTCGGGCGGCGCACCGGCCGCCGGTGTGCAAGAGAAAGGCGGGCAGGAAGAATTCGGCCCGTATGAGCCCGTGCCCAACTGGCCGCAGCCGCTGCCGGATGGCCCGGACGGCGTCAAACACGATGGATGGACCTGGGGTTCCGTGGGCGCGATCTACGCCGAAACGCCCGATCGCATCTGGATCGCTCAGCGCGGCGAGCTGCCACTGCCGCAGGGCGCCAAGCCGTGGACGCCATACGCGTTGTTGAACCCGCCGCGCGGCAACGCGACCGGCAACGACGACGGGCTCAGTGCCACGTGCGAACCCACCACCAACAAGCGCGGCTGGGAACGCCGCTATCACCACGTGATCTTCGTCGTCGATCGCGCCGGCAAGATGGTGCAGCACTGGCCGCAGCACGACAAGCTTTTTGAGGCGCCGTGCGGGCGCGGCCCGCACA
>JALDXK010000390.1:0-6050 GCA_032155105.1 Acidobacteriota bacterium | reverse complement strand
CTGCAAAGGGCAGCAGAAGACTGACGGCAACGGCCGACTGCCAGAAGCGGAGGGACGGACGCGGCGTGCGCAGCCGCAGCAGGCGCGTCGCACTCAGCGCGACGGCCACCAGCACGGCGAACTGGATGCTATAGGCGGCGAGGTTCGAGACCGTCATTCTTCCTCCTTCCGCCCCACCGCGCGAATTCCGCGCGGCGGGGACTCCGGCTTGTCGAGCAGCTTCTGCAATTCCTTGCGTTCGCGTTCGGTGAGGCCCTTTTCCTTGAGCAGGTGCACCAGCAGCGGCCGGGCCGAGCCGTCGAAGACGCGGTTGACAAACTCGCGCACCATCGATTTGACGACGAGCTGCTGTGGGCGGACGGGCGCATAGACCTGCGCCTTCTCGCCGGGCGTCTTCTTCAGGTGGCCCTTCGTCTCGAGGATGTTCATCATGGTCTGGACGGTGGTGTAGGCCACGGTGCGGCGTTCGCGCAGCGCGTCGTAGACCTCGCGCACGGTGGCCTGCCCGAGCGGCCAGATCACCTTCATGATCTCGAGCTCCTGGCCCGTGAGGGTCTCCGACTTGGGGCGCATACTAATTATTTAGTACTAAGTAATGCGTGTAAGTCAAGCGCATTTCTTCCAACTGGTTTCGGAGGGCGATCGTCGTTACATTGGCATGGTGAACACGCTGGTGATTGCGCTTGTGCTGGCCGCCCAGACCGCGGCGCCGATCTTCCGGTTCGAGACCGACGGTTTCTGGCTGAACCTGCATCACTTTCTCTATGTACTCGGGCGTGTCGAGGCCAGGATGCCCGACATCACGCGCGAGGCCGTGGCCGGCGCGCCGGCGGATGAAGCGGACGGGCTGAAGACGCTGAGCGACGCTGAGCGCCAGGCGTGGCGCGACGCGGTGGCGTTCTATGCAAGCGGTCTCAGCCGACAGGACACGGTGTTCGATCGATCGCTGGTGACCGTGACGAACACGATGCGACGCGCGCCTGACACGAGCACGGCATCGACGCTGGCGATCGATCCGGCCCTCGCCGCGGCGCTCGATCGGGCCGCCCCACTCTATCGCCGCGCGTGGTGGCCCCGTCATCGCGACGCCAATCGCGCATGGCTGCGGACCATGCAGGATCCGCTGAAAAAATTCGGGCCGCAACTGCTCGCCTACGTGACCCGCGTCTACCAGGAGCCGTGGATGACGGACGGCTTCCCGGTGAACGTCAGCGGCTGGAGCAACTGGGCCGGCGCGTACTCGACGACCGATGCCTTGCTGGTGATCTCGACGCTCAATCCCGGCAACCGGGGCCTGCACGGGTTCGAGATCATGTTTCACGAGGCCATGCATCACTGGGATGAAGAAATCGACGCCCGGATGCTGAAGATCGCCACCGCGAACACGCTCAAGTTCAACGATCTGCTCTCGCACGCGATGATTTTCTACACCACCGGCGAGGCGATGAAGACCGTCGTGCCGTCGCACGTGCCGTACGCAGAGGTGGCCGGAATCTGGAAAGGGCGGATGGGCGCCTTCAAGCCCGCCCTCGACGCGCACTGGAAGCCGTATCTCGACGGCAAGACGACGCTCGACGAAGCGCTACTTGGCTTGTTGAAGTCGCAGGGCAATCACCGCGCCGATCACCAGCACACCGGCGAGCGTGAGCAACCCCGCGGTAAAGCCGCCGGTCGCGTCGCGGATCCAGCCGACCACGTACGGGCCAACGAACCCGCCGAAATTGCCAATCGAATTCACGAGCGCGATGCCACCGGCGGCCGCGGTCCCGCGCAGCATCGCCGTCGGTAACGTCCAAAACGGTCCGAGCGCGCCCCAGATGCCGAAGGCGGCGATCGACAGCGTGGCGAGCGCGAACGCCGGCGTCGCGGGGGCGAGCACGGTGAGTACAAAGCCGATCGCGCCGATCAGGAGCGGCCCGGCAACGTGCCAGTGTCGTTCGCCGGTGCGATCCGAGCGCTTGCCGATCACGACGAGGCCGATCGTCGCCGCCACATATGGGATCGCGGAGAGCAGGACGACCATCGCCGAGCTGAAGCCGCTCGAGCCCTGGACGATCTGCGGCAGCCAGAAGCTGACGCCGTAGAACGCGATCACGAGACAGAAATAGGGTAGCGAGACGATCCAGAGCCGCGCGCTGGTGAGCGCCTCGCGGAGCGTGACGTGCGCGCCCGCAGTCTGCGCCTGCTCGGCGGCCATCTCCCTCGAGAGCCACGCGCGCTCGGCCGGCGTGAGCCACTTCGCGTCGTCGGGGCGCTCGGTCATGTACCAGAGCACGACCGGCGCGAGCAGCATCGCCGGTATTCCTTCGATCAGGAACAGCCATTGCCAACCGCGCAGGCCGCCGAGGCCGTGCATCTGCAGGAGCGCGCTCGAAATCGGCGCGCCGATCACACCGGCCATCGCCGTGGCGGTCATGAACAGGCCGACCGCGCCCGCGCGCTCACGCGCCGGGAACCAGTGCGTGAGGTAGAGAATAATGCCGGGGAAAAACCCGGCCTCGGCCACGCCCAGCAGGAAGCGCAACACGTAGAACGTGGTCGCGTTGTTCACGAACATCATCGCGGTTGCGAAGATGCCCCACGTGAACATGATGCGGGCGATCCACAGGCGGACGCCGACCCGGACGAGGATCAGGTTGCTCGGAACTTCGAAGAGTGTGTAGCTGAGGAAAAAGATTCCCGATCCCAGACCGTACACGGCAGCGGAGAAGCCGAGGTCGCGGTTCATGTCGATCGCGGCAAAGCCGACGTTGACGCGGTCGAGGTACGCGACGATGTAGAGCAGGAAGAGGAATGGAATCAGCCGCCGGCGGACCTTGCGGAGGGCGGAATCTGCAACTTGGTCAGCCACTGAGTACGGTGATTCTGCACCAAAAAGCCTTGTAAAGGTGCCAGACCCCTTTACAATTCGCGGAACCAAGCCGTTGTCAAGACCGTAAAACGTCCTGATGGACCGACTGCTGCAAGACCTACGCTTCGCCGTGCGGCTGCTGTGGAAGGACCGCAGTTTCGCCGCAACCACCATCGCCACCCTGGCGTTGTGCCTGGCCGCCAACATTGCGATTTTTGCGATTGTCGACGGCGTCCTCTTTAAACCCCTTCCATTCCCGGAGCCTGACCGGCTGGTGCGGATCTTCAACGAGTATCCGGGTGCCGGCGTGGCCGTGGCCGACAACGGCGTGCCCGACTACTTTGATCGCAAGGGCGGCATGGCGGCCCTCGAGGAGATCGCGATGTTCCGCCAGGCCGGCGTGACCATCAGCGGCAACGGATTCAACGACGCCGAGCGCATCCAGTCGATGGTGGTGACGCCGTCGTTCTTCCGCGTGCTCCAGGCGCAGCCGCTTCGCGGGCAACTATTCACCGAGGCGCACGGTGAGGTCGGCCAGGAAAGCGTCGTGGTGCTGACCCACGGCTTCTGGCAGCGCGTGTTTGGCGGTCGTGACGATGCCATCGGCCAGGACGTGAGACTCGGCGGCCAGCCGTTCCGGGTGGTCGGCGTGCTGCCGCCCGGATTCGCCTTCCTCGATCCCGAGATCCAGCTCTATCGGCCCGCTGCCTTCACGGCACGGGAGAAGTCAGACGAGGCGCGGCACAGCAACAACTGGCAGATGTTCGGACGGTTGCGGGCGGACGCGAGGCTCGCGGGGGCGCAGAGCCAGGTCGAGGCGATCAACGCCGCGAACATGGAGCGGTTCCCGAAGTGGCGCGAGATCCTGATCAATGCGAGGTTTGCGACCAACGTCCTGGACTTCCAGGAGAACCTGATCGCGGAGCGCCGATCGACGCTGACGTTGCTGTGGGGCGGCGCGATCGTCGTGCTGCTGATCGGTGCGGTGAACGTCGCCAACCTCGTGCTGGTGCGCTCGACCTCGCGGCTTCGCGAGCTCGCCACGCGGCACGCGATGGGCGCGACGCTCGGGCGGCTGGCGCGCCAGTCGCTGACTGAATCGGTGGTGCTGGCCGTCGCCGGCGGCCTGGCCGGTATCGGCCTCGGCTGGTGGGCCATCCCGGCGGCGCCGTTCTTCGGCATCGATCGGCTGCCGTCCGGAACGATCGTCAGCCTCGACGTGCGTGTGATCGCGTTCACGATGCTCCTCGTCGCGCTGGTCGGTATCGGCGTCGGCATGATTCCGGTGATCGCGATGCGGCGCGCGAACATGGCGCAGGTCATCCGCGAAGAAGGTCGCAGCGGAACGCAGGGCCGCGGACCGCGGCTGCTGCGCCGCGTGCTGGTCACGAGCCAGGTGGCCTTCGCGTCGATGCTGCTGATCGGCGCCGGCGTGCTGCTGGCCAGCTTCGAGCGCGTGCTCAATATCGATCCGGGGTTCGAGGCAGAGAACGTGCTGAGCGGCAGCATCAGCCTGCCGATGTCCCGCTACGCCGACGATGCGGTGGCGCGTGGCACCGTGCAACGCCTGCTCGAGCGGGTGCGCGCGCTGCCGGGCGTGACCGCCGCCGGCGTGACATCGACGTTGCCGTTCAGCGGCAACTACAGTGACAGCGTGATCCTGGCCGAGGGCTACCAGATGCAGCCGGGCGAATCGCTGATCTCGCCGGGGCAGGTGGTGGCCAGCCCCGGGTATTTCGAAGCGATGGATGTGAAGCTGCTGAGCGGCCGGTTCTTCACCGAGCAGGATGCCGACGGTCGCCAGCGCGTGCTGATCATCGACGAGGAACTGGCGCGGCGCTTCTGGCCCAACGGCGATGCGCTCGGCAAGCGGATGTACATGCCCTCGAACATCGACAACCTCGCTGCGAAGCCTGCCGAAGACGAGATGCTCACCATCGTGGGCATCATCGAGTCGATGCGGATTCGCGGTCTGGTGGATTCGGCGGCGGAGCGCCGCACCGGCAACTACTTCTGGCCCTTCCAGCAGCAACCCTCGCGCAGCCTGTTCGTCGCCGTGCGCACGACCCAGGCGCCGGAAGCGCTCGCCGGCGCGGTGCGCCGCGAGATCGGCCAGATCGATCCCGAGCTGCCGTTCTACGGCGTGCGCACGATGGACGATCGGCTGTCGACGTCGCTGATGGATCGGCGCACGCCGATGCTGCTCGCCACGGGCTTTGCGATCGTGGCATTGTTCCTCGCCGCGATCGGCATCTATGGCGTGCTCGCGTACCAGGTGTCGCAGCGGCGACGTGAGATCGGGATTCGCATGGCGCTCGGTGCGGCGTCGGGCAGCATCTTCAGCCTGGTGCTGCGAGAGGGCGGACTGATCGTCGGCGCCGGTGCAGTGCTCGGACTGGTGGGGGCGTTCTTCCTTCGGCAAACGCTGCAGGCGCAGCTCTACGAGACGGGCGCGATGGATCCGGCGATCGTCGCCGCCGTGGCCGCCGTGCTGATCGCCGTCGCGTTCGTCGCGTGCGTGCTACCCGCCCGGCGCGCCGCGAAGACCGACCCCCTGATTGCGCTCAGTGATCAGTAAGAACGGTTACAGAAGTTACACGGTTACAAGGTTACAAGGTTCGACGGTACAGAACCGCTTCAGAGAACCCTCTGTAACTCTGTAACCCTGTAACCCTTGTAACCGTTCTGTTACGCGACCTCGCGCGGGGTGACGCGCACGCGTCTCAGTTCACCCCGTCGCAGGATCTTCAGCGGCACGAGCTCGCCGATCCGTCCTTCCGTCAGCAGGCGATGCAGATCGTCGATGCCGCGCACCGGCTCGTGCCCGAACTCCACGATGATGTCGCCGGGACGCAGTTCGGCCTCCGCGGCGGGCGTGCCTTCCGATACGGCCGTGATGACGACGCCTCGTTCGTGCGTCAGCTGATGCGCGCGCACGAGCCGGCGCGGCACGGGCGTATCGTGGCCGGCGACGCCGAGGTGGCTGCGGCGCACCCGGCCGTCGCGTAGCAGCGACGACACCACGTAGCGCGCGGTGTTGATCGGCACCGCAAACGCAATGCCCTGGCCGCCAAGAATCACGGCGGTGTTCACGCCCACTACGCGCGACGCGCTCGTCACCAGGGGGCCGCCGGAGTTGCCAGGATTGAGGGCGGCATCGGTCTGGATCAGGTTCTCGAGCAGGCGCACGGTGCGCGCG
>JALDXK010000389.1:0-6060 GCA_032155105.1 Acidobacteriota bacterium | reverse complement strand
GGGCGACATCGACTTTGAAACGGGCATTCTCGGCCGTCGCCGCAACGCCCAACGCTGGCAAGTCACGCCGAACGTGTTGCGCCGCATCGGCGAGCGTGCCAACTTCACCGCGCTCTACGATTTCACCACCGAGAACCTGGTCAACGAAGGCCGGAACACCTTGCACACGGGTCGCAGCGCGCTGTCGCGGCAACTGTCTCCTCGCTCGTCGCTCAGCGGCGAATACATCGGCCGGCTGTTCGAGGACGACCGCGTCGGCCACCACTCGCACGCGGCAGTGATGGGCTGGTCGCGCGAGTTGCGGCAGTTCACGCGCCTCACCGTGCAGGCGGGTCCGCGCTGGACCAGCTATCGCGGCGTGCAGCCCGAAGTCGCGGTGTCGTTCGCCCGTGACGGGCGCACCGTCAAGGCAGGACTCGAGTACTCGCACGGCGAGACGATCATTCTCGGCGTCTCGGGTCCCGTCCAGGTCGACACCGGGTCGGGGCGCCTGACGGTCGTGCCGTCGCGGCGCGTGGAATTCGGCGTGCGCCTCGGCGCCTCCGACCTCCTGACGCTCGATGAGCGAGCGGCCACTATCTACCGCGGCACACTGCTCGGATCCTGGACCATTGCCGGCCCGTTCACGGTGACTGGGTCCTATAGCGCCGACTACCAGCTCGGCGACATCAACCGCAACCTGTTCAGGGACGAGCGCGTGCTTCGTCACGTCGTCCGCGTCGGCCTGACCATCGCCCCCAGCTTCAGTCGTTCGTTCCTGCCGCCTGATGAGGCGGCCCGTGCCAAGGGAGTATCGCGATGACTCGCCATGTTTGGTCGGTGCCGGTGATCGTTCTGTGTGCCGCAGCTTCAGCATCGGCGCAGAGTGCGCCCGCGAATACGGCGTCTGTCGCCGGCGGCGTCGCGCCCGCGACCGCTGAGTACACCATCGGGCCAGAGGACGTACTCGACATCCTGGTGTGGAGAAACCCGGAATTGAGCCGCAAGGTTCCGGTGCGGCCTGACGGCAAGGTGTCCATGCCGCTGGTCAACGATATCCAGGCGGCCGGCCTCACGCCGAGCGAGCTGCGCGAGCAACTCGCCAAGCGCCTGGCGGAGTTCGTGCCGTCGGCTGAAGTCGCGGTGATCGTCGCCGAAGTACAAAGCCTGAAGGTCGCCGTCGTCGGCGCCGTGAAGACCCCGGGACGCTTCATGCTCAAGAGCCCGGCCACGGTACTCGAATGCATCGCCCTGGCGCAGGGCCTCACCGAGTTCGCCGCGCGGGATCGCATCGTCGTGCTGCGGCAGAACGGCGACACCACGACGCGCATTCCTTTCAACTATTCCAAGATCGCCGACGCCAACGGTCAGGACAACTTCTTCGTTCGTCCCGGCGACATCATCGTGGTTCCTTAATCGAGGCCCGGCATGACCAACCATTCCGAAGACTCACCGGTCCTACGCGCCGTCGAAATGGTCCGGCGCCGCAAGGTGCTCGCGCTGGGCGTCTTTGCGGCGGTGATGGCGGCGGCGGTCTCGTTCGCGCTGTTCCTGCCCGATCTGTATCGGGCGACGGCAATCGTGCTGGTCGACCGGCCCGTGGCCGAAGCGTTCGTACGGCCGGCGGTGGCCGGCGAACTGGAGAGCCGCCTGCACGTGATCAAGCAGGAAATCCTCAGCCGCGAGCGGCTCACCGGGCTGATCGATCGCTTCAACCTGTATCCTGAAATGCGGACAGACGGCGCTATCGAGTCGGCACTCGATCGCACCCGCGACGATATCCAGGTCGAGCAGACCGGTCCCGAACAGGTCAGCGGCCGCACCAAGACGGTGGCCTTCCGGCTCCACTATGCCGGCCGCGATCGCGCCACCGTGGCCGATGTCACCAATGCGATCGCCGCGTTTTACGTTCAGCAGAACGATCACATCCGCGCGCAGGAAGCCGCGCAGACCACGCAGTTCCTCAAGGCGCAGCTCGACGAGGCGAAGAAGGAGCTCGATCAGCAGGAACAGAGCGTGCGGACCTACAACACGCGGCACGTCGGTCAGCTGCCGCAGCAGTTCGAGCTGAACCTCGCGTCGCTCGACCGGCTCAATACGCAGCTGCGGCTCAACGGCGAGCGCCAGTTGCGGGCGATCGAAGAGCGGGCGCGGATGGCCGACGACGCGATGATTCTCGAGGGCACCACGGCGACGCCGTTAACGCCTGCGGGCGAACCGGACCGCGCGCGCGAACGCCTGGAGACACTCCAGGACGAGCTGCGCCAGGTCGAGACACAGTTCACTGCAAAACATCCCGATGTGCAGCGATTGAAGGACGAGATTGCGCGCATCGAACGACGCTTGCCCGCCGAGCCGGAGGCCAAGGACACGGCTGCCGCGCCAAGCGAAGCCACCGAGACGGTGTCGCGGCTGCGGCGCAGCCGTCGCCAGTCGATCGTCGCCCTCGACGCCGAGCTCGAGAAGCTGAAGCAGGAAGAGACAACGCTTCGCGCATCGATTGGCAGTGTTGAAGGGCGGCTGCAGAGCATGCCCGAACGGCAGCAGGAGCTGTCGGTGGTGTCGCGGGATCGGCAAGCCGCGAAGGACCTCTATGACTCGCTGCTGAAGCGCTACGAAGAGGCACAGTTGGCGGAGAGCATGGAAGCCGATCGCCAGGGCGAGCGCTTCCGAGTGCTCGAAGCCGCCATGGCGCCCGAAGGTCCGAGCGCGCCCAATCGTCCGTTCATTCTCCTGCTCGGCGTGCTGGCGGCGTTGGGACTCGCCGGCGCGGCGGTGGTGGCGGCCGAACAGATCGACACCTCGTTCCACTCGCTCGACGAACTGAAGGCGTTTACGCGCGTGCCGGTGCTGGCTACCGTGCCGGCGATCGCCGATCCCCGCGGTCGCGTCGTGTGGCGCGCCGCGTTCGTCTCCGCATCCATCCTGCTCGTCGTCGGGCTCAGCGCCACGGCGGCGGCGATGCTCGCACGAGGCAACGAGGATCTCGTGCGGCTGCTCGTTCGCTCGGCGTGAGGTCCGCATGACTGCCACTCGCATTGATTCACGACTCGTCACGCTCACCGCACCCGACACCTTTGCGGCCGAGCGCTACCAGGGACTGCGCCTGAAGATCGAGCAGATCCGCAGCCGCAGTGACCTCCGCGTCATCGCCGTGACGAGCCCGGGCGCCGGCGACGGCAAGACCGTGACGTCGATCAACCTGGCCGGCGTGCTCGCGCGCGAGTCGAGCCTGCGGGTCCTGCTGATCGATGCGGACCTGCGGCGATCCTCGGTCAGCCGGCAACTCGGCCTTGAAGCCGACGCGCCCGGTCTCGCCGATCTCATCGCCCGCAGCCCCAAGCCGCTAGCCGCGCTGATCAAGCATCCGGAGATCTGCGGCTTCGATCTGCTCCCGGCGGGCGCATCGGCCATGTCGGTGCAGTCGCTGTTTCGCTCGGATCGGTTCGCGCAGATCCTGGAGGAAGCGCGCGGCCTGTACGACTACGTGCTGCTCGACACGCCGCCGCTGGCGCCGGTGTTCGACGCCGCTGTGCTGGCACGCGCCGTCGACGGCGTAATCGTGGTCGTCGCCGCCGATCGCACGCCGCGGCGGTTGCTCGCGGTGGCCCTTGATCTGCTCGACCCGACGAAGGTGATCGGGATCGTATTCAACAACGACAATAGCCCGCTCTTCGGCTACAACACCAGCGCCTATAAGCCGTATTTCACGTCACAGCGGCGAGCCTGATTCGCTGCCCCATTCCAACCTGGTCATATGTTCGATCACGCGATGCCACGCGAGTGGTGGCGGCCGGAGGTGCCGCTGACGCCGGCGGCGGTTGCTGCCCCAGCTAGCACCAGCACCACCGGCAACACGGCCGCCTTCGCGGCCTTGATCGCCTTCACGGTGATCCTGCTGGTATCGCCGCAGGCATGGTTTCCCGCGATCAAGAACCTGCGCATCGCGTTGCTCGCCGCCACCGTGGCGATCGCCGCACATCTGGTCGGCCGCATGTTCGGCCGCGTCCGCGCGCTGCCAGTGCGGCGAGAGATGGCGATTGCGCTCGCACTCGTCGTGTGGGCGGCGATTACCATCCCGCTGTCCATCTGGCCCGGAGGCAGCCTGGCCCAGCTCAGCGATCACTTCATCAAGGCGGTGATCTTCTTCTGGCTGATCGGCACCCTGGTCACCACGCGGCGGCGTCTCGAAGGATTCATGTGGGTGCTGGCGCTGTGCTCGATTCCGCTCGCTACGACGGCGTTGGCGAACTATCGGTCCGGTGTGTTCATTACGCATGCCACCTCATCGGTGCAGCGCATTGCCGGTTACGTGGGCGGTGCCGGCCTGGCCGGCAACCCAAACGATCTTGCGCTGATGCTGAACCTGCTCTTGCCGCTCACCGGCGCGATGTTCGTGATCGCGAAGCAGCCCTGGCTGCGGTGGCTCGCGCTCGGGGCGCTGGTCTTGAGCGTGGCAGCCGTGATCGCGACGTTCTCTCGCGCCGGCTTCATCACGCTGGCGGTGGTGGGCCTCGCTGGGTTTGTCGCGATGGTGCGGCGCGGAGCGCTGGGAGCCGCCGTGCTGGTCGTGTTTCTGGCCCTGAGCGCGTTCGTCCTGGTTCCCGATCAGTACTTCCGTCGCGTGGCGACGATTGCCAACATCGACGCCGACACCACCGGGTCGGCGCAGGGCCGATGGGGCGACTACTTCGTGAGTCTCGAGTACATCCGCCAGCATCCCTTCACCGGCGCCGGTCTCGGCCAGGACCTGCTGGCGCTGAACGCGACGCGCGGGCACGCGACGTGGCGATCGGTTCACAACGCCTACTTGCAAGCAGCGGTCGACCTCGGCCTGCCGGGCCTCGCCCTGCTGCTGGCGCTGCTGTTCGGCAGTTTTGCCAACGCCCGCCGCGTCAGGCGACACGCCGCCGGGCGCCCGGATCACCGTGAGCTCGAAGTGATGGCCAGCGGCGTGAAGGTGTCATTGCTCGGGTTCTCGGTGGCGGCGTTCTTCCACCCGATTGCGTATCAGTTCTACTTCTTCTGCCTCGCCGGACTGGCGGCGGCTCTCGCCAACGCACACCGCGCCGAGGTGGAGGGGGTTCCCAGCGCGCGTACGTTGCGAGTTGGGGTGGAGCCCGGGGTGGAGTCGGCGTCGTGAGCATCCGCCTAATCAACGTCGTGCCGACGCTGCTGTGCGGTGGCACTGAAAACCAGTTCATGACCCTAGCCCGTTCGCTCGACGCCGATCGCTTCGATGTACGGTTCGCCTGTCTCCGCCAGTGGGGGCCGTTCGTCGATGAACTGTCGACGCGCGGGATTCCGCTGCACGAGTACCGGGTCACGACCTTCCGCGGCGTGAACGCGATCCGGCAACAGGCGCAGTTCGCGCGCGACGTGCGACGCCAGCGTATCGACATCGTGCACACCTACAGCTTCTACGGCAACGTGTTCGCCATTCCACCCGGCCGCCTCGCGGCGCCGGTGGTGGTGGCCTCGGTTCGTGACCGTGGCCTCTATCTCACGCCGATGCAGACGCGCGTCCAGCGCGCTGTGTGCCGCCTCGCGAATCGCGTGCTGGTGAATGCCGAGGCGGTGAAACGCTGGCTGGTCGACCAGGGCCTTTCCGCATCGCGCATCACCGTGATTCCGAATGGCGTCGACCTTGGTCGCTTCAACGGTCGCGCGAATCCGGCCGCTCTTCGGCGCTCGCTGGGTGTACCCGAACGCGCGCGGCTGGTTGCGGTCGTGTCGCGGCTGCACCGTCTCAAGGGCATCGAGGATTTCCTCGATGCTGCCGCACTCGTCGCGGCCACGCATCCCGATGTCTGCTTCCTCGTGATCGGCGAGCCCAGTCCAGTCGATAACCTCGCCTACCTCGAGGAGCTTATCGAGCGTGCGCAACATCTCGGCCTCGGCGATCGGGTGATCTTCACGGGCCTTCGCGACGATGTGCCCCTGCTGTTGTCGGCCGTGGACGTCTCGGTCATGCCGTCGTTGAACGAAGCGCTGTCGAACGTGCTTCTGGAATCTATGGCTGCGGGCGCGCCGGTGGTGGCCACCGACGTCGGCGGCACCACCCAGGCGCTGCACGACGGC
>JALDXK010000388.1:0-6088 GCA_032155105.1 Acidobacteriota bacterium | reverse complement strand
GGTGTGACGCTCCTGCCGTCGCTGGCCGTCGCCGTCGAGAACCGCCGCGATCAGTTACGGGTACGGGCGTTCGCGTCGCCGCCGCCGTCGCGCACGCTGGTGCTGGCGTGGCGAAAAGGCGCGGCCCGCAAACAGGCGCTCGAGGCCGTCGGTCAGGTCTTGTGCAAGGCCGCGCCACTCGCCCGCGCGAGATGAGGGCTCAGGACACCCCGGCGTCGAGACGGGCACGGATGTCGTCGGGCCATGCCGCCGATCTCCGCGCCCTGGTATCGAAACACACTTCGGTGGTCTTCTGCGTGGCGCAATGCGTCATCGAGTCGGCTTCGTAGAGCCGCATTTCCGAGGTCATGCTCTTGGTCCCGACCCGCGTCAGCGCGCCGGTGATCACGATCAGTTGCCCGGCGGTCACTTCATGATGGAAGTCGATCGTCAGGGTCGCGACCACGCTGCCGAGTCCTCGCCCGCGGAGGTCGGTCAGCGACACTCCGAGCCGCGACAGGATGTGCCATCCGGCGTCGTCGAAGAACGCGGCATACTGCCGCACGTTCATGTGCCCGTAGTGATCGCAGTGCGCGGGCATCACCACGGATCGAGAGAGCTCGAACGCAGGGCGTGACATCGGCCGCCGGTTACGGCATCAACAGGACGAGCCTGGGGTAGATCAGGTTTTCGTTCGCGACCCGATCGCGATTGAGGTCCCAGATCTCCTTCCAGCGATTGATGTCTTTCAGCTCGGCGGCGGCGATGCGCGTCAAGGTGTCGCCGGCCTTCACGGTGTAGGTTTTGCGGCCCGGCACCGCCTTCATGAACACTTCCGACGAGCTTGACAGGTATTCGCGCATCAGGTCCGCATACTGCGGCGTGGCGCGGAACTTGTCGATGGCGCCGTTCACCTCGTAGACCATGTCGAAGTTCCCCTCGGGGATGGCCACCGCGTACTTCGACTGGTTCAGGTTGTATTTCACGATCGTGGTGCGGGGATGCGCCTTGATCTCTTCCGCCGCGAACGGATAGTCGTAGATCAACGCGTCGGCCTGGTCGCGCTCCACCGCCTCGAACCAGCCATCGTCACCCGAGAACTTGCTGATGCGCGCGTTGGGAATGTTCTCCTTCACCCAGCGCTCCGCCGCCGGGTCGTCGTAGATCGCGACGCGCTTGCCGGCCAGATCGGCGGGTGAGCGGAACGTCGCCGCCATGCCTTCGTGAACGATCATGCACAGGCCGAAGTCGAGATAGCCGTTCGACCACACCACGCCCGTGATCGACGGGTCGGGCACGTAGCCCGCCATGATGACGTCGATGTCGCCGCGCGTGAGCCGATCGGGCAGCTCCTCGTAATCGGCTTCGACCACTTCGATGCGCTTGGCGCCGAGGGCTTCGCCGACGATGCCGGCGAGGCGGAAGTCGAAGCCGTCCTCCTGCCGGCGATCGTTGATGAAATGCAGCGGCGGCGCATCCGGCTCCATGCCGACGCGCAGCACGCCGTTCTGCTTGATGCGGGCGAGCACGCCCTTTTGCGGCTGCGGCGTGGTCGCCGCCGGCGTGGGCGACGTAGTGGGTGCTTCCACGACCCCCGGCGTGATCCTCAGCCTCGACGTCAGCTGGTCGCGATACGTCCAGCCGACGAACGCGAACACCGCGAGTCCCACCAGAAAAAATACGGCCTTGCCGGCTCCCGTCAGACGCACGTCATCACCTCCGAATCAATTCCTGTCGAACCCCGTCGAACCTTCGCTGAACTCCCGTCGAACCCCGTGATTTACGCCGTGAGCCCGACCAGCTGCCGGCGCGTGCGCCTCGCCGATCCGCTCACGCGCGACATCACCAGCTTCGCCGTATCGGCGCCCGATTGCGCGGCGCCGTTCATGTAGCCCTGGAAGTCGTAGCTGCAATGCTCGCCGGCGAAGAACAAGTTGCCCACCGGCAACCCTTCGGCGCCGGCGATGGTCGTCCACTGGCCCGGCTTGTAGCAGGCATACGAGGCCTTGGTCCACGCGAAGGTCGGCCAGTGGAATCGCGAGACCTTGCCGTTGCGATCTTTGGTAGTGCCGGGATACGCGCGCTCGATGCCGCGCATCAGTCGCGTGGCGGCCTCTTCCGCGCTGCCCTGGCCGGCGTCGATCGCGAGCTTGCCGCCTGAGTACAACGTCAGGCCGCCGGCGGTGGGTGACTGCAGGAAGCTGTTGTCCCACGCGAGCTGGAACGGCTGATCGCTATAGGTCGCTCCGGTGTAGCCAAGCTTCTGCCAGGGACGCGAGTTGAAGCCGACCAGCACTTTCGCGTTGGCGCCGTACCCGAGCTCGCTAATCGCCCGCTTCTTGAGCGCCGGCAGCTCGACGTCCATCTTGATCTCACGCAGCATCGTGAACGGCATGGCGAGCACGACGATGTCGGCGTCTTCGTCGCGAGCGCCGTTGCCGGTCTGGAACGTCAGCGTGTAGCCGTTGCCCCGGCTGCGAATCGCCTCGAGACGATGCCGGCGCTGGATCTGCGGCTCTAGCTGCTTGGCCAACTCGTCGACGATGCGCTGGTTGCCGCCGCGGATCTTGTAGCGCTCGTCGCTCTCGCCGAGGAGCACCGCCGACGATGCGTCGGCGAGGTCGCCGGTGCCGATCAGGAAAATGAAGTTGAGCGCCGACTGTTCGGGCGAGTCGAGCCCGTACTCCGTGACATACGCCACGTCGAGCAGCTCGCGCATCCAGCCGGCGGCGCCGATCTTGTCGAAGTACTGCGCGATCGACATCTTGTCGAACGCCGCGCCGCCGCCTTCGGTCTCGTAGTTCACCACTTCGCCCATCGAGTCGTAGTCCTCGAGGATCTGCTTGGCGAGCGGCACGAACGCGCGCGCGGCCTGGGCCTGCGTATAGTGGCGGCCGTTGACGAAGTAGGTCTCGGGCTTGAGCGCGCCCACCTCCTGCGTGTCGAGCCGCTCGAGCTTGAACTCGTCCATCAGCGCCAGCATCTCGGCGTGCGTGCTGTCGATGAACTCGCCCCCCAACTCGGTGGTGAGACCATCGCCGAGAAGATTGGTGGCGGTGAAGATGCGGCCGCCGGTGCGATCGGCGCCTTCGTAAATGGTCGCGCGCAGGCCAGCCTTCTGCAGCTTGTAAGCAGTGTTGAGGCCCGCCATGCCGCCGCCGACAATCGCGATGCGCGTGCCGCCCGCCACCGCAGCAGGCGCGGTAGGCGAGGCGTTACTCGCCGGCGGCGACGCAGGCCGGCAGCCGGCGATCGCGAGGCCCGCCGCGGCCACCGCTGAATCGCGCATGAAGCGCCGGCGTGATTGCGCCATGTCGATCAGCTCGTCGATCGGCGGCGCGCCGGGTTGCTGGCGCGCAGCGAGGGCTGCGATTCGAAGCGCCTGGCGCAGGGAATCGAACAACGGACTACGCGACACAGTAACCTCCAGCAGACGCCCGCGAGGCGCGCGGGCACACCCATTCCACCCGCGCGGAGCGCGGGTACGCGAAGTAGCGGGGTATCGTCCCGTAAGGGATGGGACCTGTCAAGAATTGAGGAGCGTGCGTAATTCGTTGATACGCGCCAGCACCGTCTCGCGTTCCATCGACCGGTACGACGGCGGCAACACTTCGCGCGAGGTGCATTCCTGCACGGCGACCAGGATCTGCAGCTCGCGCTCGAGTGGACTCGTCGCCGGAATGAAATCGGCGAAGGCGTGGCGCAGCGTCTCCGGCGCCACGGCGGTATTGCCGTCGGTGGCGTGCGCGTCCGACGCCAGCACGGCGCGCGCGAGAATCGCCTCGATGTCGGCGCCCGACAGGCCCGACGGGTCGTCGATCACGTCGCCGATCGACTGCGCGGTGGTGGTGATGCCACCCTTCTTGAGCATGATCCTGAACAGCGCGTCGTGCTCCTCTTTCGTTTCTGGATAGAACAGCGCGAGGTGTTCCTCCGCGCGGCCCTGCCGCTTGAGATCGATCGGCAGCAGGTCGGGGCGGCAGGTAATCAGGAACCACACGATCTTGCCGCGGTACTCGGTGTTGGCCATGAAGTTCGACAACTGTGCGAACACGCGGTTCGAGGTGCCCGAGTCGCCGCCCTGGTTGCGATCGCCGAGGAACGCGTCCGCCTCGTCGATGATCACGCCGACCGGCCACATCGAGCGCAGCAGCTTGAGGATCTTCTCGAGGTTACCCTCGGTCACGCCCTGCCACTGCGATCGGAAGTTGAGGAACTTCACGCACGGAAAGCCGATCTCGCCGGTGAAGCAGTTGACCATGAACGTCTTCGCCGACCCTACCGGCCCGGCAATCAGGTAGCCCATCGGCACGCCGCGCAACCGGCCGGCCATGATCGCCTGGGCGGCGCGCCGCAGGCGCTGCTTGACGCCCTCGTGTCCCGACACCATGTCGAGCCCGTGGCGCGATTCGACGTATTCGAGGAGCCCGAAACACTCGGCCTCAATCACGGCTTTCTTCTGCTCGCGCAGCGTCGCCGCGTCGAGCCTGGTACCGCGCTCGTCCACCGACGACAGGATTTGCCGCAGCTGGATGCGCGTGAGCCCCGACGTCAGCTGCGCGAGTCGTGCGGCCGGCAGGTCGGATTTCGACGTGAACCACTCAGGCGGACGAATCGCCTCGACGAACGCCAGCCGTTCGGCTTCGTCGGGACGCTCGACCTCGACCTCCACCGTTTGCGGCGAGCGCACCACGCGCGAGCTGATGTCGGCGAGGTTCTCGGTGATCAGCACGAACGTGACGTTGGCCGAGAGCAGCGACGGATCGGTGGCCCACTTCTGGATGAACACCCGGACGGCGCGATCCTCCGCGCTCGACTCGCCGGAGGATTCGGGGATCAGCGTTTCCACGTAGGGCAGGATCACCGCCACGCCGAGCGGCGATTCGCGGTGCACCACCTGCTTCAGGAACGAATCGAGCAGCGAGAAGAACACCGCCGGCTCGCGCGGCAGCGACCGCGCCAGATCGGTGCCGTGCACTGCATCAACTACTTCGACCGCCGAGGTGAAATGTTGGTGCGACTCGCGGGTGTGAAACACCGCGCCGTTGGCGCGCTGATACTCGATCACCACGTCGCGCTGGCCGAACATCCACTCGGCGAGAAACGAGGCCAGCGGCACGAAGCTTCGCGGCGCGCCCGGATCCGACGCCCCTCGACTTCGCTCGGGGCTGCCCTGAGCAGCGTCGAAGGGCGGCGGCAGGGGTACCACGTCGTGGGTGTTGCCGTGCAGGACGAAAGTGTTGCCGAGGCGGGCGCGAATGCCATGCGCGAGCGTCTGCGCCCAGCGCGGGTAATGTCCGAACGGCGAGGTCACCGGCCCTTCACTTTCTGGCGTGGCGGCGGGGGAGGAATCGGCGGGACCTTGGTCCGCGGCGCGGCCACAGGCGCCACGTCCGTGCTCCACGCGCCGCCGTCGCTCCGCAACAAGGCCTCCATTTCGCGCACCACGCGCTCGGAGGCTTCCGACTGCTGCACGATGGTGTCGAGCTCGTCGGCGATTGCCTGCGGATCGCGCAGCGAGATCGAGTTCTGGTGCAGCACCTCGAGCAGCGAGGCCATCGAATCGAGCTCGGTAGCCAGCGCCCTCATGGTGCCGCCGACCTCGCCGTACGACTCGAGCAGCTTGCGTTTCAGTTCGAGGTTCTTCTGCAGCGCCACCCGCGCCCGCTCGTTGAGCGTGTCGTCGGTCAGCTCGCGCTCGAGATTCGCAATCTCGCGCTCGAGATCGTCCGGGTCGCGGGTGAGTGGCATCTTCTGGTAACGCTGCAACGCCACCATGCGCGCGAGGCAGCCTTCGAGGATGTTGTCGAGTTTGCCGCGTTGCTCGGCCAGGTACGCCTGCGAGATGCCGGTGAGCCCCTGGTAGTTGGCCTCAATCATCCGGCACAGTTCTTCGAGCGCGGCATAGCGCCTGGCGTTGGAGGCATCGAACCCGGCGATGATCGCCTTGCGCCGGTCGGCCGACTGCAGCCGCGCCGCCTCGCGGCGCCGTTTCGCCACCAGGCGACGCAGCGGTCCCGAATCGAGGACCGGCAGCAGCACCAGCTCAGAGCCGAGCCACAGCAGCAACGGCAGCGGATTTAGCGTCAGCGCCGACGCGGCCACCGCC
>JALDXK010000387.1:0-6090 GCA_032155105.1 Acidobacteriota bacterium | reverse complement strand
TACATCGAGCACTATGTGAAGCTGGTCGAAGATGCCGTCGAGCAGATCATCAAGCTGCCGCCGCACGCCGTAGACGACACCCGCGCGCTACGCATCGCGACGGCGCGCGAGTTCTACAAGCATCCGGAGCACATCGACTGGCGCCGGCTGGGCCTGCTGGAAATCTTCGAAGGCGAGACCTACAAGAACCTGACGAAGCGCCCGCTCGCCTCAGTGCTGTGGACCGGCGATTCGCCCGTGTTCGTCAGCTTCCAGGTGGACTGCGCGGTCGAGATCATCCCGAAGGAGGATGCGCGCTACCGCTTCTCATGGGCGATGCGTCGGCTGTTCGAATACGAACCGTTCCACGTCGTGCAGACAATCTTCCCGTATGCCTATACCTTCTGGGTGGTCGGCGCACACGACAAGACCCCGAAGCGGCGACACAAATGAAGGAAGCGGGACTCGCGGAACTTGTCGGGCTCGTCTCCGCGGTGCGTCAGCGTACCGCTGCGCCCACCTTCGCTAAGGCTTCCGCCTCCGCCAAGGCTACGGTGGACAAGCCGGCCCGTCTCTACCTGGTGTCGCGCACCTCGCACCTGGCCGAGGGCTGGTGTGATCGAGTGCCCGCTCTCGAATTGGCAGGGGATCCAGAGCTGGATGAGCCAGTGCAGGAGGCAAGCCGCGAGCTGAGGGTCAACCTGGTGTGGGAGTCACCGGCCGACGTGATCCCTTTGCCGGCGGGGTGGGAGGAACGGTCCCTGCCCGTCGACCTGTCCGCCGTAGGCTTGCCGAAGGCGGAAGCCTTGGCGAAGGCGGCCTTGCCGGCAACGATCGAACAGGACATCGGTGTCCAATCGGTGTCAATCGGTGGCGTGGAGATCCGGCACTTCGATCCATACAGCGTGGTGCTGCGACTGATCGCGCGCGGCGACGAGCCCGATTACGTGGCTGCCCTGGAGTACGTGCTGCACCAATGGGTGGAGCCGGCCCGCCTCGAAGGCCTGTTAGGCGAGGTCGTGCCGCGCATGACCAGTCAGACGCTGGCGCAGGATCCGGCCGAGTTCCGCCGCAAGTTCAAGGGACTGCGACAGCTCTACTTGCGGAGCCATGCTGTGTACAGCCCCGGCGGCACGCGCGCCGGCGAAGCGGTATCGAGCGCGTGAGAGAGGCGTCGTTCGCTTGACCCTCTCCTAGTTTGTAGATAGTATCGCGCCGTAATTTTTTCGGGATTGCGTCGTCGTCGGCCCTGAACTGAATCTCTTGGGGGTCGTGGATGTGGCATCACAGTTCCATCGCGGTCTCCCGGCCCGGGCACCACGCTTTCAGCGCGGCGGAGGCCTAGCCATTGGCCCAGATCTTTCCTTCCTGGTGGAACAAGCTCCCGATCATGGCGGCGATCGCGGGCATCCTCGTTCCCGCGCTCGCGGTCGCAGGCATCTGGTACTACTTTTCTCCGTGGTACACAGACGTGGGCTACCGCCCCGCTCAACCCGTCCCGTACAGCCATCAGCTCCACGTGGGCGAGCTCGGTCTCGATTGCCGTTACTGTCACGCCTCGGTCGAGATCTCTAACGTCGCGAACGTTCCGCCCACCCAGACGTGCATGAACTGCCATCAAACCGTAAAGAGGGACAGCGCGCTACTCGCTCCGATTCGAGACAGCGTCCAGAGCGGCCGGCCGATGCGCTGGATTCGCATCCACGAGCTTCCTGACTACGCGTATTTCGCCCACCGCGCGCACGTGGCGGCAGGCATCGGCTGCGTTACGTGCCACGGCCGCGTCGACGAAATGGAAACGGTCACGCAAATGATGCCGCTCAGCATGAGCTGGTGTCTCGATTGCCACCGCAACCCTGGTCCCTACAGACGCCCCGTCTCCGAGGTCACCAACATGAAGTGGACACCTCCACGAGACGCGCAAGCGCTCACGGCGCAGCTCGACCGCGAACGACCGGTCAGTCCGCCCACTGACTGTTCGGGGTGCCACCGGTGACGCGGACGTATTGGCGAAGCCTCGCGCAGATCGACGATCGACCCGAATCCCGCGCCTTTCTCGAGCGAGAGTTCCCGGAGGGCGCATCGGAGCTTCCTGAGGGGATCACCCGCCGCGAGATGATGACCCTCGTCGGCGCCTCGCTGTCGCTTGCGGGCTTCGCCGGGTGCATCCGTCGCCCCGTTGAAGAGATCGTTCCCTACGTCACCAATCCCGAGGAGATGGTCCCCGGGATTCCCCGTTACTACGCCACGACGATGCCATTCGGCCGAAGCGCGTACGGGCTCATCGTCGAGAGCCACGAAGGGCGACCGACGAAGATCGAAGGAAACCCCGCTCACCCCGCGAGCCTCGGCGCGTCGAGCGTGCGGATCCAGGCGTCGGTGCTCGGCCTCTACGATCCCGACCGTTCGCAAACGGTCAGGCTGAAAGAGGAGTCGAAGTCCTGGAACGATTTCGTGACAGCCTGGGGTGAGCTGTCCAAGGCGCATGAGGCGGATGGGGGCGCGGGCCTTGCCATCCTCTCCGAGTCTTTCTCCTCACCAACTCTGGCGCGACTGGCCTCCGAATTGCGCACGCGCTACCCGAAGGCGACCTGGGCGACGTACGAAGCCGTCAGCGACGAAAACCGGCTCGCCGGCCTGCGGTCCGCTGCGGGGCGCGACGTCGACCTCAAGCTGCGGCTCGATCAAGCGTCTGTCATTGTCGCCCTCGACGCCGACCCGCTCCTCACTGATCCCGAGATGATCCAGCACACGCGGGGCTTCGCTGCCGGAAGGCGTGCGGGAGCGTCGGGTGGCGAAATGAACCGGCTCTACGTGGTCGAGGGTGTCTACTCGTTGACGGGAGCCATGGCGGATCATCGGCTCCGTCTCGAGAGCCGGCACATCGCCCCCTTCGTCGCTGCGCTCGCGGCACGGCTGGCTCCGGCGGCTGGCTTGTCCGCCGTAGCCTCGGCGAAGGTGGAAGCCGCAGCTGCGCCGAACCTCCCGGGCGTAGACCCGCGATGGATCGACGCGCTCGCCAGGGACCTTCTCGCCAATCGCGGCAAAGGACTCATCGTGGTTGGCGAGCGCCAGCCTGCCGCCGTCCACGCGGCGGTCTGCGCCCTGAACACGTCCCTCGGCAACACCGGCAAGACGGTGAGCTACTTCGAGACGAAAGACGCGGCCCTTCCAAGCGTGAGTTCGCTGGCGTCGCTCGTCTCGGCGATGAATGCGGGCACGCTACAAACGCTCGTCGTCCTCGGCGGCAATCCCGTGTTCGATGCCCCCGTCGATTTCGACTTTGCCGCCGCCATGGCGAAAGTCCCGCACACGATTGCCCTCGGGCACTCGGTCGACGAAACATCCTCGAGGGCGGAGTGGCATATCCCTCGCGCGCATTACCTCGAATCGTGGGGAGACGCGCGCGCGGTGGGCGGCACGATCAGCGTGGTCCAGCCTCTGATTCTTCCGCTGTTCGGTGGACGAACCGCGATTGAAGTCCTGGGGCTGATCGTCGGCGGCAAGGATCGACCAGGCTACGACATCGTGCGGGAAACCTGGCAACCCATCCTGGGCGGGGGCGAGTTCGACACGAAATGGAACCGCGTCCTGCACGATGGCCTTCTTGCCGGCAGCGAGCTTCCAGAAGTTATTCCCACTCTCAGCGCGCCGTCGCTGGCGGAGCTTTCCGGGGGAGCGACCGGATCTGGCGGAGACTTGGAGGTCGTGTTCCTCCCGTCGTTCTCGCTTCATGACGGCCGCTTCGCCAACGACGGGTGGCTGCAGGAACTTCCGGATCCGCTCACCAAGCTGACCTGGGACAACCCGGCGCTCGTGAGCCCGAAGACAGCGGACACACTCGGACTCGAGGGAGAGGATTCGATCCGTCTCGACTACTCGGGCCGGTCGATCGAGCTTCCCGTCTGGATACTCCCTGGCATGGCGGATGGCGTGGTCGCCTTGACGCTCGGTTATGGCCGCTCGCGCGCCGGTCGCATCGGTTCAGGAGTTGGGTTCGACGCGTTTAAACTCCGAAGTTCCAAAGCACCGGGCTTCGACGGGGGAGCCAAGCTCACCAGGCTCGCGCGCCCCTACTCGCTCTCGGCAACGCAGACCCACGGCAGCATGGAAGGGCGCCCTCTCGTCCGCGAGTCGACGCTGGCGGAGCTTCGATCAAAGCCGCCTGCCCTGAGCGAGCCTGTCGTCGGCGCAGCCGGCGGCAGGCAAGTCGAAGGGGCCGCCGCGCACGCGGAGGGTGCGCCGCCACCTCCGAAGAAGGGAAGCGCACTCGGCGTCTTCGCGGAACATCCGCAACACTTCTCACTCTGGGATCCGCACACCTACGATCGCGGCCATCAGTGGGGGATGACGATCGACCTGAATGCCTGCACCGGCTGCAACGCGTGCATCACGGCATGTCAGAGCGAAAACAACATTCCGGTCGTCGGCAAGACCCAGGTCAAGAATGGGCGCGAGATGCACTGGATCCGGGTCGACCGATACTTCGCGGGCGATCCGAACGGCAGCCCGGAGGTCGTGTTCCAGCCCGTTCCCTGCATGCACTGCGAGGACGCTCCATGCGAGCAGGTCTGCCCCGTGGCCGCCACTGTCCACGACGGCGAGGGCCTCAACGTGATGGTCTACAACCGGTGCATCGGCACTCGCTACTGCTCGAACAACTGTCCCTACAAGGTGCGCCGGTTCAATTTCTTCAACCTCACCAAGGACACGCCCAACATCCTCAAGCTCGCGATGAACCCGGACGTCACGGTTCGCGCGAGGGGCGTCATGGAGAAGTGCACGTACTGCACCCAGCGGATCAATCGGGCGAAAATCGATGCGAAGCTCGCGGGGCGCGCGCTCGCCGACGGCGATGTCAAGACGGCCTGCCAGCAGGCCTGCCCGGCTTCGGCCATCGAGTTCGGGGATCTTCGGGATCCCTCGAGCCGCGTCGTCAAGGCGAAGGCCGATCCACGCAACTACGCGCTCCTCGAGGAGCTGAACACGAAGCCGCGGACGACCTATCTGTCCAAGGTGCGCAACCCGAATCCGGAACTCGAGTCGTCTGCAGGGGGCGTCGCATGACCGCGGGCACACGAGGCATGCTCGGTACGCTCGTGTTGACTTCTGTTTTCGCCCTCACCGGCTGCGCCCGCGGCTGCACGTCGAGCCGCCCTCCCATCCATCTCAATCCAAGCATGGACAACCAGCCGAAGGTGCGCGCGCAGACGGCCAGCGCGTTCTTCTTCGATGGCGCGTCCATGCGTCAGCCGATTCCGGGAACGGTCGCGATCGGAGAGCTGAGAGAAGACACGGCGTTCTTCACAGGGAAGGGAGCAGACGGGCAGTTCGTCGCGACGATCCCCGTCACCGCGGACGAGGCACTGGTCGAGCGCGGCCGGCAGCGCTACACGATCTATTGCCAGCCATGCCACGACGCGCGGGGAGACGGCAGGGGGATCCTGTTCCAGCGAGGCAACGTCCCCACCGCCACCTTCCACCAGGACAAGATCCTGAAGTACACGGACGGGCAGATCTTCGACGTCATCACGAACGGGCAGGGGCTGATGGCGGGGTACAAATGGCCGATCGTTCCCGCGGATCGGTGGGCAATCGTCGCCTACGTGCGAGGGCTCCAGCGCGATCGGCAGGCACGCAACGCCAGCGCGGCCGCGCCCACAAGCCCGCCAGCACCCGCCTCCGCCGAGGCTTCGGCGGGCAAGCCCGTGGGGAAGCGCTGATGGAGACGGCAGGATGAACGGCGTTTGGAACCGCAAGCTGCTGTTCGTGTTCGGTCCACTCACCGGCCTGGTGATGTTCGCCGGCGTCGTGTTGATCGCGACGTTCCTGACCAACCGCGAGTACACGCAGCCGTACCGGGCTCCAGCTGCGGTCGTCGACCCGACGCCGCGCGTGGGAGGACTCGAGGCCGAGAGATCCGCCGCGGAGGCGGCGGCCAGGACAACCCCGTACGTCGAGGCCGAGTACCGTCGATTCCCGGGCGTCGGCAGCCGCGTGGCCATCTGGGCGGTGGCGCAGCTCCACCTCCTGTTCGCGGCGTTCGTCCTGGCGGTCCCGATCTTCGCGGTGCTGATCGAGGCAATCGGCTACAAGACGGGCGACAAGCGA
>JALDXK010000386.1:0-6100 GCA_032155105.1 Acidobacteriota bacterium | reverse complement strand
ACGTTGGACCTCCCCGGTTCGAGCCACCTCCTCATCTAAGGCGGCTATGCGCCATTGGCGTATAATCGGTCATGCGTTTCGTCGAGACGCCTACCCATGTCTCCAAAGTTTCGCGGCTTCAATAAGAGTCGCTCGGCGAAACTGTCGCAAATCTTGTGGATTGCTTTCTCTCGGAATCAACCGAATCTATCCGTTCCCGCGGCCGCTGTCGCATCCTCGTGTGAGAACGCTCATCCTTGCGAAGTCCGACGATCGGATCGACGGCGAACGCGCGGTGGGCGGGCGAATTCGATCCCAGTTGCAGCAATCACAAACCTACGCGACACCCCGTAGAATGTCGACATGCGGGAAACCCTAGCCGCGCTGGCAATTCTGATCGTCGGGCTGGCGACGACACTTCTGCCGGTTGAGCGGAGCTTGCGTGTGCTCCTGACAGCGCTGGTGATTGCGGTGGGTGGCGTCGTAGCGGCCTTCGTCAGAAGCCGCCAAAACGACTAGATGATGGACTATCCGGGCGGCCTGCGATCGAGGGGCTTCAGTGCGATGGTGAAACTGATCGGCACTCGAACCGGGTTGAAGCAAATCTTGTCATCACATGCCTGATATGCCACTGCTCCAGTCAGCGTAACTGTCGCCATCCCTCCGAGCTGCTTCTGAGCATCCTGCGTGGCGAGGAACGTGACGTCGCGACGCAATCGGAACGGCATATCAAACACTTCGACACGCTCGTCGAGCGGCTTGAAATGATAGATCGTCGAGGCCGGATAAACGGCCGGATGAATCTTGAGCCACGGCTGCGCATCGAGCTCGAGACGCACCACCTGATAGGTGTGCTTGCCCGGCGCATAAAGGTGCATGGTTTTCCCTGGAGAGACATCCGCCACCAGCGACAGGCGTTCGCCCGGAGCCGCTTCGGTGTCACTAATCGTTACCGTCATCGACAGGTGCGTGGTCGTCGCTTTGATCGCAGGTGCCGCCGCGACTCCGCTCAGGATCGCACCGGTCGTAAACCGCTCCTGGTAGGCATCTTCAAAGAACCGCGACGCCACCACACCCTTGCGATCGACGATGAACGTTCCTGGGTGCGGAATGCCGTAGGTGCGGGACTTGGGATCGACGGTCTCGTTCAGCAATCCATAGCGCCGAATGATCAGCGAGCCGGGATCAGAGATGAGCGGGAACTCGATCTTTCTGGAATCGGCGAACTGTCTCAGCGTCTCCGGCGAATCGTAACTCACAGCGATCAGGCCAAGGCCCTGGCGCCTGATTTCTTCGTAGCGGCGTTGCAGCTCCACGAGCTGCGTCTTGCAGTAGGGTCACCAGTCAGCGGATCGGAAGAACACAAGCATCGCGCCTTTGGGTCCGTAGACGGAGGACAAGCTGCGCCGGTCGCCAAATTGGTCAACACCTTCAAAGGAGGGCACGACCGCCCCGACTAGCGGGCCGATTTTTGAGGTGTCGACACTGGGGGGCTGCTGTAGCGCGCCGACAGCGCCCGCAGCGAAGACGACGAGTAGAAGCGCGCGAATCATGCTGGCCATCCGATGCTCATCGCACTGACAAGAATACATCACAGTTCAGCTCCGCCTCAGCGCCCTCTTACGAGCGCGTCATTCACACTTCATGAGCGGCGCTCGTCAAGAGCCGCCTCCGTTTTCAAATCGGCGAGCGTCGCGGTAGCCGTGCGAGGGAACGCGCCGCGTGTTCTCTCCACGAACCCAGCGTATGACATCGCACAGACGGGGAGCATCCGGCATAGACCGGAGAGGTGTGCAGCTCCCCCCAAACGCCCGACTTCTCCCCGATTTGCCCGATTGGCCGCACCCACCTTCGGCGGGATACTCGAGGCATGGGTGCGCACTTCGGGCGCTTGTTGGGACGCATTCCCGAACGTGGGTGGTATACAGCGGCGTGTCCGTCAACACAGTTGCCGATGCATGGTGTGACGGATCTGCCGTCCGTCACGTGCGTCGATTTGCTGGCACTCCCGAAGGTTGCGCACCCAGCCACGAGCGCGCGTGACGTGCCGAAGCGGTTGCGTTGGCGATACGTCGTGGCACTCGCGATTACGACTCTGATCGCCGCGACCCTCGCCGCCGATCGCTGGCTGCGCGTCACGACCATCGAATCGATCCCGTCGCCGCCTGTGCCCGCGACAAGCCTGTTTGCGGAACCGGTTCCGATCGTGGTCACCGTGTCTGCCCGCGGACACCGCGCACCTTGGATCACGACCGAAGAAGAAGTACGGACCAGCGTCGAGCTCTGGAAACGCATGGATCTCCAGGATTGGAATGATGTGCCGCCGCCCTTGCGTGCCGCGAGCCTGGACAACATGCTGCGCCGCTACTCGAGCATTCTTAACACCCCCGCGGGGTGGGACAAGATGAACGCGTTCGATTGGGATGCGGTGCCGCAGCCCATTCGCACGGTCGCCTACCGCCGCATGGTTGCCTACTGGTCAGGCTTCTATGACGTCGGTTCCGCATTCAATCTGCCGGCAGGGCGGATCTCCGAAACACTGGCTGCGATTGTCATGTCGGAGTCGTGGTTCGATCATCGAGCGCGATCCGTAAACCGTGACGGCAGCTGGGACGTGGGACTCGGGCAGGCGTCATTCTTCGCGCGCCAGCGGCTTCGCGAACTCCACGACAGCGGACGAGTCGACGCCGCGCTTACCGAGAACGATTACGACAATCCATGGATGGCGACGCGCTTTGTCGCGCTGTGGATGAAACTGATGCTCGTGGAAAGTGACGGCGACCTCGAGCGTGCAGTTCGTGCGTACAACCGCGGCATCGCCGATGCGCACGACCGCTTGGGAACGGCTTACTTCGACACCGTGCAGCAGCGGCTGTCTCGCTACATCTGGAACATTGATGCCCCGCCGTCGTGGGACTACGTCTGGCACCATTCGCGCGAGGTGGTTCGAACATCGACGGCCGGCGCACACGAACGGAGGACGCAATGATTCGAAGCACGGAGGGGTACTGGCTTACCGAAAAAGATGCCCGTTCAATCAAGGAAGCGCAGTCGTACTTACGAGACGACACAGACCGCCATGAGGCATCGGTCGAAAGGAGGTCGGGGACGCGATGATGGACGACGTCATCACCGGCGACATTGGCGGTCGGCTTCGGCGTGCCCGTGAGAAACGTGGCCTCTCACTTCAGGATGTCGCGGGCCGAACCAAGCTTTCGATCGGTGTGCTTCGGGCCATCGAGCGAAATGACTTCGAGAGCCTGCCAGTGGGGATCTACCGCAAGGGTTATCTTCGTTCGTTTGCTGGAGAGGTTGGGCTCGATCCGACCGAAATTGCAGCCGAATATGACAGAGAGTTTGACCCAGTCACGAGCCAGGTGGCCCAGGCAGAGATCTCAGCAGGTTCGCACAGCAACGTCGCACTTGAGCAGGAATGGGTCAGGCAACTCACGCCTTCGCCTCGACGCTCCATTGCCACGATCGTGGTCCCTCTTGCCCTGTCGATCGGATGGTTCGCCTGGTTCAATGGTGCTGAACCACCACTGCCGATTCCAACCGCAGGTGACGTGAGTCCAACGTTTGCGCCGGTTGAGACGGTTGCTGCGGCTTCCCCCGCCATTCACCGGGCTAGCGAGTTAGTGGAAGGAATGCCGCTTCGAATCGAGATTGCGGCAACCGATTGGTGCTGGATCGCTGCCGAGAGCGATGGCGAGCGTGCGTTGTACAGGCTCGTCGAGCCAGGTGAGCATGTCATTCTCGAGGGTCAGCGGATGATCTCGCTGCGCCTTGGCGACGCCGGCTCAGTAACGATGTCCATCAACGATGGCCCTCGCCGATTAGCGGGCGCCGATGGCGAAGTCGTTGACCTGAAACTCACACTGGGCAATGTCGGGTCCTTACGCGACGGTGCGGAGAGGGTGTCAGGAGCGTAGTGTGCAGACTTCTGCGAACGAGGTGAGAACCATGACAAGAATCCTATCTAAGTCCGTGCTGCGGCTGCCAATGCTCGCCGTAACTCTCACCATGCTGTCTGTTGTCGGCATCCACGCGGCGCAAGATCGCGCTTCGGTTGCGGCAACCAAAAATCTCATCAGCGGCTTGAATCAGGCAGGCTTGGACTCCATCGCGGCGGTCGATCCAACGGAGCCCGGGGCCTTCGTTGCGGCGCTACACATCAAAGGCGGCCAGTTGCTCGTCGTGCGTGCCCGGCACCCCTCGGTCGATGCGCTCTCGGCCCGTCTCGCGGCGCGCCAGTTTCGGGACATTTATATCGACCTGCAAGCGACACCGACACCACCGGGAAAAGTGTTCGTCATGGATTCGGGCGCGGATGGCCTCCCGGACGACGCGGACCAACCCGCTAACGTCGACGTCCTCTACGAAGACGGCACACGTCAGGTGATGTTCAATGGCGCGCGAGGCCAAAAACTGAGCGGCGACGAATACCGGCAGCGCTTGCAGGAGGCGGATAGCAAGTACGCGCGCCTACTCAACGTGCTAACCGACGCGCTTGAAAAAGACCTGCTTGCTGTCAAGCCACGATCGGATTGAATCGCGCGTCCCGGTACGACGGACGTGAGCGATCAGCCTGGTTGGCGATCTGCCGCGATGTAATAGTTATGTCGCTCGCTGCGTAGCCGGATTCGCGGCGTGCGCGAATTGCCCGAGCAACTGGTCGCGTTGATGCAACACCTGGCGCGAGGCAAAGCCACCGTCCGGTCCGGCGAATCAATAAGACCGCCGCGCCATTAATCACCGGCCTGAAGCTGTCGCGAGATCCGATCGACGATCACCTCAGGCGATGCGGCGGCGTCGACCACGATCGCGTGTGATGGCTCCTCCAGGGCTGCGAACTGGCTGGCCAGCATCTCCGCCTTCATGAAATGCGACGTCCGCTGCTGCAGCCGCGACCGGAACAGGGCCTCCGACCCCTTCAAGTACACCCAGGTGACCGCCAAGCCGCGCTCACACGACGCATGACGTCCAACGTGCAAACATGCCGCCACTCAGCTCCTGCTAGGCTCGCGTTCCGACTCGCTTCTCGAACAAGCGTACCGTTAGCAATAGCGCGGCTAGCGCCGACGCTGTCCCGGCGATCAGGAATGGCGCAATTGGTTGCTGCACTGCGGCGGCCCAAAAGGCGCGCATCGGCCAGAAGGCGGGGAGAATGCCGGCGAGGAGTTGTGCCGGCATCGACACGAAATAGGCCACCAGGGGAAGCAGGTTTACGAGGTTCAAGACTTTGACGACCGCGAATCCTGCGACCTTGTTGGGCGCGGCGATCGCGAGTACTAGCGACAGCGTCGGCGCAGAAAGTCCGGCGACGACGGCAATCGGCACGAGTATCGAGAGCGGCATCGACGTCAGTCCTGCCAGCGGGTACGCCAACAGCGTCGTAAGCGTCCCAACGATCAACGGACCCGTCAGGCGATATCCGAGATACTGTCGAATCGACAGCGGCGTTACCCGTAGCGCCGACAGGGTCCTGGCATCTCGCTCATCCAGCAACATGAATCCAACGACCATGCCGACGATCCCAGGTGCCGTCATCAAATACCCGCTCATGATCAGTGGGTAGAACGGTTCGAGACGGAAGCCGTTTTCTGCGAGAGCATCGGTTATCGGCGGGATCAGGAGGCGCAGCATGAGCGCCACACTGAGCGGCAGCAGCAGCACCCACCCTAAGAGTGGATCGCGCCAGAGGATCCGAGAATCAGCGGCTGCCAGCGCTCGCCAGTGCCAGGCCAACATTCCCGAGGAGCTGTTCCGGATCGTCCGCAGGTTGCTCATAGAGCGCGGCGAACAGTGTGAGATTCTCACGTGCCGTCAACTTCAAATAGTGATTGGGAGCTTCGAAGGCCACGCCGATTCGCTGATAGTAGTCACGATTCCAATGGCGAAGATCGCGGCCCATCACTGAGATCGAGCCTTCATACCCAGTCAGAAGGCCGATTAGCGCGTTCTGTGTCGTGCTTTTACCCGCGCCACTTGGTCCGAGAAACCCGAAGATCTCGCCACGATTTACATTGAACGTCAGCTCGTGGACCGCCGGGCTGCTGGCTCCGTCGACGTCCCCCCGGAATTGAGTAGCGTTTTCGTTTAGAGTCCGGCCTAGCGAAAG
>JALDXK010000385.1:0-6133 GCA_032155105.1 Acidobacteriota bacterium | reverse complement strand
TGCCTGGTGCTAATCACATTGGGCGCCACGGGCCTTCGCTGGTGTGGATCGAGCGACGGGATCGCCCGGCTACGGTGGAAGACCTCCGCATAATGGATCGGGCCATCGGGAGCCTGAAAGACGAATTGATGCTTCGCTTGGGTGCTCAGTCCGACGGCATCTTCGCGCGCCCGCACCAGATCGCGCAGGGCTTCATCGTCCGCGGTCGGGATGTAGATCGCGGTCAGCTCGCCGGCGCGATGTAACCGCGCCAAGGCGTCGCCATCGCGCCGTTCGGTCTTGATCCGATCGCCGCTCCGTTTCGGCATGCTCGATGGATTGACGACGACGCAGTCTTCCCCCTGCGCGGTGAGGTAGCGCTGGATCCCAAATCCGCAGGGACCTGCTTCGTAGACGAAGTGCAGGACGCGGCCCGGGGCGCGCAACGCCCGCACCACCTTCGCCAAAGCCTCGAGGTCGCCGGCGATCACCCCATAGCGGCGCGCCTCGCCGTGTCGGCCGTCCTCGGCCACGGAGATGTCCATCGATTCCTTGTGGACATCCATCCCTACGAACATGCTACGTTTCCCCATGACCTGCCTCCTTTGATGTGTGGCTCGGCGCGACGCCTTCATCAGCTCCGCGCAACCCACGATAGCAACGTGAGGCAGGTCTCTCGATTTAGCATCTGACAGCCATGCTGTCTAGGCAGGCAGTCCTTTGACCAGAATCTGTATAAACGGCGCGAGGATAGTTGGCTGGCCCTCGTTTCACGACGAGTTCAGCCGCGCGTTTCGCTTCTTTGATGGTTACGGACGAAATCGGGACGCCTGGATCGACTGCATGACGGATCTACACGGTCCCAAGGCACTCAGTGGCCTCCGACTTCCGGCTGGTGAATCGATCGAGATCGTCTTGAATGATTCGGCGACTGTGGCGAAATCATACCCGGAAATATTTTCGGAGCTTCTGAGGCTGGTTCGTTACGCGAATAATCTGTATGCTGAGGCGCAGAAAGACGTTCGAATCACTGTCATCGAGGCATGAAAAACAACACTGCCTAACATGCCGCTGCAGCCGACGAGCGTCGCGACTTCTGACGCACTAGAGTAACGAAACCGCCGCTCGCGGCTGAGCGGCAGGTCGTTAGGCCGATAGCTAATCACGACAGGATCCCTGAATGATCGGCAAGACAGCCTGGCGTCTGGCGTTGACACTCGGCGCCGAGCTGCCATCAGCAGTGCGAACCGGATTTTTCACGGTTGGCACCGGACGACACGGCCTAACCTCAAAATGGAGCCGACGCCGATAGTCTCGTGCGATTCTGTCGCCACGGGGCGCGGCTCATTTGGCACGTCAGCCAGACAGATCAGCGGGCATGACGATGAAACGAGCGCTTCTTTCCGTGACGGCTCTCTTGCTGGTGCAGTCGGAGGTTCAGTCCCTGCCACGACAGGAGCCCGCCGGGCGCGCTGTACAGTCGGAGATCTACATCATGAACATCGACGGCACGGGCCTTCGGAACCTCACGAACCACCCCGCACAGGACCGGGAGCCTGAGTTCTCCCCGGATGGCCAGCGGCTGTTGTTCGACTCTGAGCGCAACGGGAACGCCGACATCTTCATCCTGAACGTTGATGGAACAGGCCTCGTTCAGCTGACAGACAGCAGTGCTAAGGAGGATCACGGCGCCTGGTCGCCGGACGGCAGATTCATCGCCTATCAGTACGACGTAGGAGACAACACGGACGTGTACGTGATGAGTGCGGACGGTTCCAACAAGACGCGTCTCACAAACCACACGGCGCGCGATGGGTGGCCAGACTGGTCGCCCGACGGCACACAGATCGTCTTCTCCTCAGAGCGGGACGGGCATCGAGAGATCTACGTCATGCACCGTGACGGCTCGGGGTGGATGGGAATGGTGCCCCTGTAATGGGATCTATGAAACGGACAGATGGTCAACTTCATCGACGTACCATCCAAGCGCTGGCGCAAGGGGAGCGTTCCATGAGAGCCGTCATCGTCGCCGCCGTTTTCGCTGCAGGTTTCATCAGCGGACAGATTACCCAGGCGCAGCCAAAGGAGGTGTCGGCTTTGCCTGCCGAACGCGTCACCGGCATTGGCGGCATCTTCATCAAGGCGAAGGATCCGAAGACGCTGGGGCAGTGGTACAGCCAGAAGCTCGGCGTACCGCGCCCTGACGGTGCCGTTCCGCCGCTGTTCCTGTGGCGCGAACGCGAAGACTCCAACCTGATTGGCGTGACCGTGTGGGGGCTGTTCCGGGCCGACACGAAGTATTTCGAACCGAGCCAATCGTCCGTCATGATCAACTATCGTGTTCGCAACCTCGATCGCATGCTGGCGCAACTTCTCGCGCAGGGCGTGCGCCCGGAAGGCAAGGTCGTGGACGACTTCAACGGCCGGTTCGCCTGGGTGATGGATCCCGAAGGCAACAAGATCGAGTTGTGGGAGCCTAAGCCGGGTTTCTGAGGAAGGGTCGCGACGATTCTTAGTTCCTTCCAGGCGGTTTCCGATCGGTGTAGGATGCGAGCTCATCCATTCGGGAATGTCGGGGGCCGCTGCCGGCATGCCCGTCCTCTCAGGAGAGAGTCATGATGCGTGCAACGTCGAGCCTCGTGAGTTGTCTGGCCGCGATTCTGGCAACCGTGGCGGTGTCTCAGGCCCAGGAGCGCCACACGCATCCGCCTGGAGCCGAGGCATCCCGGCTTGGAACGGTGGCGTTTGCCAACTCGGGCGCTGACGCAGCTCAAGCTCCTTTCCTGCGCGGGCTCGCGCTGCTTCACAGCTTCGAGTACGACGAAGCCGCCGAGGCGTTTCGGGCTGCACAAGCCGCGGACCCCAGCTTCGCCATGGCCTTCTGGGGAGAGGCCGTCACCTACAGTCACCTGCTCTGGGGCGAAGACGACGTGGTCGGCGCGCGGCGGGCGTTGAACAGGCTGGCGCCGTCCGGTGACGCGCGGCTTGCCAAGGCGAAGACCGCTCGTGAGCAGGCGTACGGCGCCGCGGTCGAAGCGCTCTTCGCGGACGTTGATCTGTCGATGCGGGTTCGGGGCTTCGCCGAAGCGATGCGCGGTATCACCGCACGATATCCGGACGACCTTGACGCGGCTGCGTTCACGTCGCTCGCGCTGATGTTCGTGGGGCAAGTCGGCCAGCTGCCGCCGGACCAGCGCCAGACCGCTCGCGCCGATGCCGTCACGTTCGCGCAAAGGGTCTTCAAGACAGACCCCAGTCATCCAGGCGGTGTGCACTACCTGATTCACGCCACCGACGATCCGGAGCTGGCTCTCAGGGGGCTCGACGCCGCGCGACGCTATGCGGAAATCGCTCCGGAAGCCGAACACGCGCAGCACATGCCCTCGCACATCTTCGTTCAGCTCGGCCTCTGGAGCGATGCGGTTGCATCCGACGAGCGAGCGTGGGCAGCGTCGCGTGCGGAAATAAAAGCACGCAAGCTCTCGAATGCTGACCTGAGCTTTCACTCCCTGCAATGGCTGCAGTATGCCTACCTGCAATCGGGGCGCTATCGGGCGTCGCGCGGGACGATTGGCACGGCGCGGGAAGTGCTGGCCGGCGTCGATCTCTCCGTGCCGGCCTACACGGATGCGCGCTACACGGTCGGGTGGCTCGAGTTCCAGCATGCCGCGTCGACGGGCGACTGGTCGGGTGCGGTCTGCGAGCCGAGCGCGGTGATGCGGCCGCAACAGGGCGTCTCGGATCGCGAACGGTCGTTCAACATGACGGCGTCGTATCAGGCGGCGATCGCCGCGGTGATGTGTGATCGAGGGGCGACCGCAGTCGAGGCCCTGCGGAAGCAGGTTGCAGAACTGCCGGCGGGCCCCGATCCGCTCAGGGCGGCGCTGCTCCACGCGGAGTTATTGACCTACATCGGCGGCAAGACGCCGGCGAATCTCGACACGCTGCTTGCCGATCCGGCCACGCCATCGCGCGCAGCGGTGGGGCCGCCGTCGACGCTGCGCCTGGAGGAGTTGCTGGGACAGGCGCGGCTCAAGGCCGGGCGCCCGCGAGAGGCCGTCGCCGCGTACGAGCGAGCGCTGCAGCTCACACCCAATCGCAGCAACGCCCTGCTTGGTCTCGCGCGTGCGCGCCGCGCCGCAGGTGATGCCCAGGGTGCCGCGGAGGCCTACCGCCGGCTGCTCGACAACTGGCGCAATGCCGACGCCGATGTGCCTGCGCTGAAGGAAGCACGAGAGGGAGCGGGCTCGAAGTAGAGACGCGACCGATAGACCTGACATGGGCGGGACTTGGACGACAACGATCCCTTCAGGCTGAGCCGAGTCGTCGACGCCCAGGATGGCGTCTATGCGCAAGCGCTGGCCGAGATGCGCAGCGGGCGCAAGCGCACCCACTGGATGTGGTTCATCTTCCCGCAACTCAAAGGCCTCGGCGCAAGCGCGATGGCGCAGCATTTCGGCATTTCCAGCTTGGCTGAAGCGAGGGCCTACCTCGATCATCCGGTACTCGGTCCCCGGCTCGTCGAATGCGTCGAGTCCTTGAACGCCTTGCCCAGTCAATCAGCGTCGGAGATCTTCGGCTATCCCGATGACCTGAAGTTGCGATCGAGCGTGACGCTGTTCGCGAGCGCGTCCGCGACGGGAACGCTTGATTTGCCAGCCGATTCGCAGCAGCGCAGCAAGGACGCGCCGTGCCTTGGCGGCAGGCCAGTTACTCACGCCGCCTGGAAGGTGACGTTGAGCAATTCGCCGGGAGATTCTTGATGTTCAAGACGCTCTGCCAGGACGCGCAACGCGAGCGCCTGGATCTTGGCTACTGCTTCGGTCTGGGTCGCGCCGTAACAGAGAACGCCTGAGAGGTCTGGAATCTCGGCGATCCACCGGCCGTCCTTCTCGCGTTCGAGCTCAATCTTAAACGTCACCACAGGCACTCTAGCATGGGCCGCGGATGCAGTAGACTCCATCGCGCGATCTCCGCCGCGGTTCGTCGCTGACGGCGGGTCGTCAGCCAGACGGAGGCGTCCAGCGTGACACTCGTAGTGATTTTTGGTCCCCCGGCGGTGGGGAAGATGACCGTCGGCTGCGAGTACGTTCGTCTGGGTGCTCGACGATCCCGCAACGTCGAGCGCTCGCGTGCCAATCTGTTGCACGCGGACCAGACGTATCAAATGAACTCGCGTGGTTCGTTCTTCTATCCGGAGCGCCACCTCAAGATCGAAAGCACCGCCCTGGAACCCGGCGAGGTTGCGCGCCGGATCGCAACGCACTTCGCATTGGTGCCAGTCTCTGCAGGCTAAATCGATGACCATGACCCGAGTGAAAACGTCAACTCCTCCAAACACCCCCGCTCCAATTGGCCCTTACAGCCACATTGCGAGCGTTGGTGAGTTCATCACCATCGGCGGAACGGCGGGCTTCAATCCGGCAACAGGCCAACTCGCGGGACCCGACGCCTACCTCCAAGCCAAACAGATTCTCGATTCGTTCACGGTCATGCTCGAATCGGTCGGTTCAGATCTCAATCACGTCCTGCACGTGAACGTGTTTCTTCAACGGATGGCCGACTTTGACGAGATGAACAGGGCCTACGTCGAAAAGATGGGCGAGCATCGGCCGGCACGTACCGTCATTGGGGTCAACGAGCTTCCAAAGCCCGGTGTGTTGCTCACGATGAATTTGACAGCCGTGACGAGAAAATAGGCAGCCAACGCAGGAGGACGCCGATGGTGGATAAAATCAGGCGCAAGCTACTGAAAACCGGCGCGGCGGCGACGGTGATGGCCGCGGCGCCGCGCGTGTTTGCGCAGCAAGCCGCCGGTGGCGGCTCCGTCTACCAACGCGGCCCTGTCCGCATCCACTATGAGGAGATCGGGACCGGGTTCCCGTTGTTGCTCATCGCCGGCGGGGGGTTGAACTCGACGATTGCCGGCTTGCGCCGCGGCGATCCTTTTAATCCGATCGACGAGTTCAAGGGCGAGTACCGCTGCATCGCCGCGGACCTCCGCAATGCGGCTGGAGGTCAATCCACCGGCCCGCTCGAGATCGACCGGCCGTGGGACGCCTATACCGACGACCAACTCGGCCTGATGGATCACCTGCGCATCGACAAGTTCATGGTGATGGGCTTTTGCATTGGCGGGCCCTTCATCTGGAAC
>JALDXK010000384.1:0-6149 GCA_032155105.1 Acidobacteriota bacterium | reverse complement strand
GTTACGCCCAGCGCATCTCGACGACGGGCTGGGCGATGTTGGCGTTGCTGGCTGGCGCCTGAGGACTTGGGACTCAGTGACCGGACCTGACCCTGGTCCTCATGCTCGAGTAAATGTCGCCGTCCCGACCAAAATACAAACGCTCGCCGTCCCAGGAGATCGTCGCGCGCGTTTCGTTGCCGGGTCCGTTGACAGCGGGGCCGAGATTGACCGGCGGCGACCATTTCTTCCGGGTACTGCTGCGCCGCGACACATAGACGTCGAACCCACCCTGACGATCAATCCCGCGTGCATCGGTCAGCCGCAGCGAACTGAAGACGATCTCGAGCCCATCGGCGCGCACGTTGGGCATGCGATCGTCGAACTCGGTATTGAGTTCCTTCACGGGGACGGGCGGACCAAACCGGCCGCCGCGACCGCGCCGGCTGCGGTAGATGTCCTGATTGCCGGTCACGTCGCTGGAGAAGTAGAGAAAGGTGCCTTCGGCGGTCGTCACCAGTGACGGACTGAATTCCGCGCCCGTGGTGTTGGGCCCCGTGCCGTCGTCGGCGCACCCGAGATGCTGTGGCGCGCCCCATCCAGACGCCGCGTTGCGGCGAATCAGGTAGATATCGCCACGGCCGGATCCGGCGTTGCAGGTCGGTCCTTCATCCGTGCGCTCCGAGACGAAGAACAAGTAGCTGCCGTAGACAGGCGTCGGACAGAAGTCATTGAAGACGGAGTTCACGGGCGCGCCGAGACTCACCGGGGTGCCGAACGGTTCCTGCTTGCTCGCGCGGTCGGCGGCAAAGATGTCGTTGGGCACGCGATCCCGCGTCGACGCGATGTACAGGCTCAGGCCGTCCCGCGACTCGATCGGGCAACCGTCCGATTGCGGGCTATTGACTTCAACGACCGGCGTGGCAACGTTCCATGCCGACCAGGATTCGAACCAGGCGCCCAGCCCGATGGGCATGATCGCGATCGAAAGGGCGATGGCTGCTGCAGTCGAGACCAGGGTCTTCGCGCGCATGATGGACTCTCCTATACAATCCGCACGGTTTACCGCTGTGCGGCACCGGCAGTCTGCCGCCCGGCGGGTCGGAAGTCGGGGGAGACCGGAGTGAAAACGAGGGGAATACGCGGCGTCCGCGAAACGATCGGGTTCGACGGTTTCGTGCTCGATCCGGCCCGGCGCCAGCTGAGCCGAGACGGCGAGGTGCTTCATCTCACGCCGAAGGCGTTCGACCTGCTCGAGTTCCTCGTCATTCAGGCGCCCCGGGTGATCCCGAAAAAGGAACTCCACGAACAGCTCTGGCCAGACAGCTTCGTCTCCGACGCGACGCTGGTCGGCGTGGTCAAGGAACTGCGCCGGGTCCTCGACGACCGGTCACCCGATCGCCCCATCATCCGCACAGCACACCGCGTGGGCTACGCCTTCTGTCGACCGGTGGACCTCGCAGTGCCGAGCGCCTCGCACCTGGCGCACTGGGTGCTCGTCGACGAACTACGCGTTGTACTGCAGGCCGGAAACAACATCATTGGCCGCGACCCGACCTCTGAGGTGTGGCTGGATATCGCCGCCGTCTCGCGCCGTCATGCCCGGATAGTGATCGAGGGAGACGAGGCGCGGCTGGAGGATCTCGGCAGCAAGAACGGCACGAAGCTCGGAGACAGCATCATCGCCGGGATATCGCCATTGCGGGACGGCGATGTGATCACGATTGGTCCGGCGTGTCTGGTGTATCGCAAATCGTCAGCGGGCGTAACCACGCAGAACACCTAACGTGTCCGTGGCCAAAGCACATCTACAGGAGATCAGCGCACCAAGAACGGAATGAGCGTCTTTTCCGGTTCCGACGATTTATCTGATCGATCGAACTGATCGACTTCGAACGCACGGCCGATTCGGTTGCCGGCAAGATCCTCCAACATCCCGAAGGCGACGATGTGGTGCTGGCCTTCCTTCCATAACTCGCGCGGCGTGAACGACCAGGTCAGCTCGCCGTTGCCGATGACGATGTCGCCGCCGATCGGCGCGCCATCGGGGCCTTGCACGCCGAGCGCACGCAGCAGCAAGCCGCGATCGAGGGCTTCGGGAAACGCCACCATCACAGGTGTGCGCGTGCCGACTGTCGGCGCCTGAATTTTCCACACCGTGTGATCGAGCGGCCGTTCATCCGGCGGGCCAACCTTGAACGTGCGCTTGTAGATCTCCTTCAGCGGTAACCCGTTGCCGTCTCGCCATTCCTTGTCGACGACCAGCATGTAGGACTTGCCTTCCGTCAGCGATCGGCCCATCTCCTCGATCACTGGAATGCCGCGCTTCTGGCGTCCCGGGTCGAAGAACACCGTGTAGCGCGTCCGATCGTCGTTCCAGAACTCGGCGTCGAGGGGCAGGAACGGATCCTTGACCTCCTTGCCGTCCTCGTCGAGCAAATGCACGTAGTCGAGGCCGCCCTTCATCCCCATCGGCGCCGAGAAGTGGATGTACAGACGCAGCTGATTCTCAGGGATGACGTCACCACCGGGATACACCTGCGCCACCACGGTCGTCGGGACGGTGTGCGTGGCAGGGATGCCGATGGTGGCGGTGAGCGGCGTGGCGCCAGCGGGCGTGAACAACACGTGGTACTGGCGGCCGGGATCGAGCGGAAACATCGGCGTGAAGCGGGCGCGATCGCCCGCAAGCGTGTACTCGCCGAGCATCGGCGGCTGATCGGGCGCCACCGCTACGCGAAACACCTCGGCCCACGCATCCCGCGAGCCGAGGCGACCGAGGGCACCCGCCTGCTCCCGCGACAGCCCGGCCACGTCGACTGCGGGCCGTTCGCCGGTCTGATTCAGTTCGATGCGAAGCGGGCCGGAGGCCGTGGTGTAGTCGCAGCCGACGTATCCGCCGCACGCCACAAAGAAAAAGAGCGCGACCGCGATGGCCGCGCTCCTTGAGATTCGCATCATAAACGCATCGGCAAACCCTTCGACTCGATGGTCACAACCATCGGTTGTGACCATCTCGCTCAGGGCAGGGCCACGACGTCGAGGTTGAGGACGCCGGCGTCGGTGCGCGCAAGGACGATGGTGTTGGTGGCATCGAGCAGGTCGAGCTGCTCCACGCCCTTCATCGCGGTGATCGTTTCATAGCCCACGCCGGCCTTGTCGGCCACCGGCTTGGTGATGCTTTCCGCGGTGGCAAAGCCATCCGTGGAGATCTTCATCACGCCGCGGCTGTTGTTCGACATCAGCAGGAATTCCTTGCCGTCCTTCTTGTAGACGATCATGTCGAGCGGGCGATTGCGGTTGCCGAGCTCGGCGATGGTGGTGCCCATCACCTTCGCGCCCGGGCGCAGGCCGTCCACCGGGAACTTCACCAGCGGCGTGCAGAGGTAGCCGGCGATCAGGTTGGTCTCACCTTTCACCTTGTAGGGGACGAAGGTGTAGACCGGCGACCGCGTTTCGAACTGGCCGTGGTTGCCGTGATAGATCTCGACGCTCGTGCCGCCGTCGATAGTGCTGAACGGGTAGTTGACCGAGCGCAGCTTCGATGAGAACTCCTCGTTCGAGAGGCCGGCCACGTAGAGGCGGCCGTCGACGAAGGCCATGTCGGTGATCGACTGGGTGCGCGAGTTGCGGCGATCCTCGGGGTTCGCGGCCGGCGCGTTCGGCAGGTCGACCTTGCTGAACTTCACGTCGGCAAACGCCACCACGTCGATCTTGCCGGCGCCGTCGATGCGCAGCAGCGCCGTCTGCGAGGTGGTGCCCTGTCCGCGCATCACCGACGCGAACGCGTTGCGCGTCTTGGGGTGCACGGCGAGGTCGGTGACGGTGATCTCCTTCACGTCGGTCCCGAGCAGCGCGGCGACCTTTTGGTCGAAGGCGGGAATCGCCTTCGCGCCCGGCGCGCCACCGGTGGCCGCCTTGCCGAGGTCGAGCGCGAAGATCGCCGCGGCCTGCGTGTCGCCGGCGAACAGGACGCCGTCCGGGCTGAACGCGAGGGGCCCGATGGCCTTGAAGGAGGGGTTGCTGCCGTTGATGGCACTATTAGTGGCACTGCTGCGCTCGGCGGCCGGCACGCCCGACCACGACACCACCACCGTGAGGATCAACGCCGATTTCAGGAACAGGGACTTCATCTCGTGTCGGCTCCTTTACTTCAGCAATCATCAGTCAGCAATCAATCAGCAATCTCTGCAATCTTGTGCGCGAAGCGCTAGTATCCTCCAATACGGAGGTGCGCATGAGACGTTTACTCGTCGTGGCGGCCTTCTTGATCGTGCCCACTCTGACCATGGCCCAGCAGCCGTCCACCCCATCCGCGGCACCGCCGCAGGCTCCGAAAATGGCCTCGGACGAGGTGATGGCGCTCCTGGAAAAAGGGGAAGTGTTCTTCCTCGACGTCCGCGAGCCGAACGAGCTGGTCGAGCTGGGAACCCTGGAGGGATACGTGAACATCCCCGTCGGGCAGATCGAGAAACGCCTGAATGAAATTCCCAAGGACAAGGCGATCATCACCGCTTGAAACGGCGGTGGCCGAGCTGCCCGTGCGGCAGCGTTGCTGGAATCCAAGGGTTACAAGGTGATGGCGTTCTGCGGGTTGAACGACTACAAGGGCAAGAAGCCGAAGGTCTATCCGAAAAAGCCAGGGGCCTAGAACCGCGACCGCCCCGCCTTCTTCGCCTTGACGGTCTTACGCGTCTTGACGGGCTTGCTCGCCTTCGGCGCGGTGCGGGTCTTGATGGCTTTGCGCGTCTTGGTGGCTTTTCTCGGCGTGGTGGTGGTGCGCGCCTTGACGGGCCTGGCCGCCTTGCGGGCCTTCGCCGCGCGCGGCGACGCGCCCGACTTACCCGCCAACTTCGCCTTCACGATCTCATAGGCCCGGGCGATGAGCGGGCGCAGCTCGGCGTCGGGCAGCGTATCGAACTGCTCGAGCGCGACCCACTTGTGCTGCGCCATGTACGGCGCGGGAATGGCGCCGTCCCTCTCCACCAGCGCCGCGAACGTCTCGTCGTCGCACTTGAAAGACATGGCGACCTTCGGCGGCTCGACCGGCTCGGTGCAGGCGACGCAGAACATCTTGCCGCCGATCTTGAACACGAGGTCCTTGCCCCATTGGATCTGCTCGGTGGCATCGGGGAACGAAAGGCAATGGGTACGTAGTGTTGCTAGTTTCATGACGCCACCTCCAAAGGTTACAGGGTTACAGGGTTACAGGGTTACAGGGTTCTCTGGTCGAGTTACACTCGGCGCGTGAAGAAGTATCTCGCGGCGGGTCTCGTAGCGGTCGCTCTCGCAATCGCCGATTCCCCACAGTCGCTCGCGCAGGGCGGCGCCTTCCGGATCACCGTCACCCTGCCTGTCGCGCAATCACCGACGCCGGTCGATGGCCGGCTGCTCGTGATGATCGCAAAGGATGCGAACGCGGGGGAGCCGCGGTTCCAAATCAGTGATGGCGTCAGCGGCCAGTTGATCTTCGGCGTCGACGTCGACGGGTTGAAGCCCGGCGCGTCGGTGACGCTGGACGGCTCCGCGCTCGGCTTCCCGCTCGACAGCATCAACGACATTCCCGCCGGCACCTACTCGGTGCAGGCGCTGATTCACCAGTACGAGACTTTCCGGCGATCCGACGGGCACACGGTGAAGCTGCCGATGGATCGCGGCGAAGGACAACAGTGGGCGCGCGCGCCCGGCAACGTCTACAGCACGCCGGTCACCGTGTCGTTCGATCCGAAAAAAGGCGGCACGGTCGCGCTGTCGCTCGACAAGGTCATTCCGCCGCTGCCGACGCCGAAGGATACGAAATACGTCAAGCACGAGCGCATCCAGAGCGAGCGGCTGACGAAGTTCTGGGGCCGGCCGATGCATCTCGGCGCGCACGTCCTGCTGCCCGAAGGCTGGGACACGCATCCCGAGGCGAAATATCCGCTCTTCATCTATCACGGTCACTTTCCCGCCGACCTCACCAACTGGCGCGAGACGCCTCCCGATCCCAACCTCGTGCCCGACTTCGCGGCGCGCTTCAACTGGAAAGGCTACAACCGCACGCAGCAGGAATACGCGTGGCAGTTCTTCAAGGAATGGACCGGGCCGAGCTTCCCGCGCGCGATCGTGATCGAGATCCAGCACGCCAACCCGTTTTACGACGACAGCTACGCGGTGAACTCCGCCAACAT
>JALDXK010000383.1:0-6152 GCA_032155105.1 Acidobacteriota bacterium | reverse complement strand
CCACTTTCGTGGCGGACCATACGACCCGCGCGACGTCGGGCGGGCCCTCGGCGTGCGTTACGTCGTCCAGGGAGACGTGGCTTTCTCGGGCAGCAGGATCGGTGTTTACGCCTCACTCGCCGACTCGACGACAGGCGCCGAGATCTGGGCAGATCACTTCCAGTGCGATGCGCAGGAAATTGCCGGTCTCCAACAGCGCCTGGCGGAAGAGATCGTCGGCCTCGTCGAAACGGAGATCGAGCAGGCCGAGCGCAATCGCTCCCTGCTCAGGAATCCCGAGGGACTCGATGCGTGGAGCGCATACCATCGGGGTTGCTGGCACATGTATCGCTTCACCCCGAAGGATTTCGACAAGGCCGAGCAATTCTTCCTGCGGTCGCTCGAGCTCGATCCCAGGGCGCCGCGTGCCTATGCGGGTTTGTCGTTCATCCATTGGCAGAGGGCCTTTCTCAAGCTCACCGGCGACCCCGCCTGCGACGCCGCCCGGGCGCTCGACTGCGCGCATCAAAGCGTCGCCGCCGATCCGCGCGACGCGCTGGGTCATTGGGCGCTCGGCCGCGCGTTCCTGCTCCGTGACGACCTCGATCAGGCAGTCGATGAGCTCGAACAATCGGTCGCGATCAATCCGAGCTCGGCCGTCGGCCAGTACTCGCTCGCTTATTCGCTGCTGCAGCTCGGCAAGATGACCCGCAGTCTCGAAGCCAACACCAGGGCGCGCAGGCTGAGCCCGTACGATCCGATGACCTTCGCGATGTATGCTTGCTTTGCGGCGAACCTGAAGTTCCTGGGCCGCTACGGCGAGGCCGCGGATTTCGCGACCCGTGCCGCGCGTCAGCCGAACACGCATTACCACGTCGTTGCGATCGCGGCCGTATGCAACGTGCTGGCGGATCGGCACGAAGCCGCGAAGACGCACTACGGAAGATTGCTGGCGGCTCACCCCGGCTACACCAGCGCTGACTACCTGGCGGCATTCAAGCACAGGCCAGAGGAGAATGTTGCCCTGATCAGGCGAGCCTTCACGCAGCTCGAAGGCTTGCCGTAGACGGCTGCTCTGTCGGCGTTCCCGCGTCCTTCGATCCCGGAGCTTTGACTACTTGCTCTTGCCCTTGAGCTGCTGGGATGCGTGGAAACGGGCGTCACTACGACCTTGATCCCGCCTACGCGCCCGCGCAGAGACCATGGTGGCCTCCTGGCACCATCAAATTCCCTCACTCATAGTAGTACCTCACCGTCGTTACCGAAGTGCTGGTATTCCCGAAGGCCCATCCACCTCCGATGTTGGGGCAGAAGGGGTTCACGCCGTCGCACCAGATCACCGCCGGCCCGTCCGCCACTGTCGGCCTATGCCTTATCAGTAGAGTCAAATTGTCAGACAGAAACGGGACGAGGAAGGAAGCTTCCTGCTCACCAATTGGAGCTGCCTGTGTCGAGAATGGCACGATCGACCGCGCAGGATGCGGCATCGGCAGATCAGTCTCTGGAAGAATAACGTTGACAAGGTTCGATACATCGAACAGATGGTTGCCAGGCTTGAAAAACGATGCGCCCAAATCCAGGACGCGCTGCTGGCGACCGTAACAATATGTGCGCCCAGCCGCGTTCAACGTACCGCCGATTTGGCACGCCGCAGAACCTTGTACATTGGCCTCAATCTCAACTGTTACCCTGACGACCGTACCGAGCGACGGATCCGGCGGGGGCAGCAAGAACTCGGTGCTCGATTCAGGATAAGCATCACACGCAGACGCCGAAGGGACGCCGCTGCCCAGCGTACAAACAGATGTGTGCGTGAAGGTGTGAGATGTAACGCAGCGCTCGGGATGAGGGAGATTCTCCACCAAGCCGGTTGCAGCTGACAGAAAGTATTCGAGACCAGACGGCGGGTGGCCAGAGAGGTAGGTTTCTTGGAAACCGTGCCCCGACCAGTCGTCGGGAGGGTAAAACCACGCAAATGTCGGATTGAAGTATCCCGCAGTGGGATAGATGACCAGATCGCCCTCATTCAGGATTCGCTTGATTGAAGCGCTGGGTGGCACGCCTGGATAAGGTACCGGCGAAGCAACAGCGATAACGCCAACGTTGGCTTGCTGTCTGTGAGTGAGCCCGTTGGCGGAATTCAGTGCCTCGATAACGAAGAGATTGCCTTGGGAGTGCGGTACGAGAATTAGGCGCCGCCCCGAAGCCAACGCCCGTCGATACTGGGCCAAATGATCGGCCAACACGTCTGCTCGCGGCTGCGCACCTGCTTGCTCGACGAGCATTTCCACTATGTCTCTACGAACAGCTGGATTGGGGATTCTAACGATCGCCGCAATGCTCAGAGCGTCTCTGATGAATTCAACCGGCACATCAGGATATGCCTGCGCAATCGTTTCGACGATGTCATTTATCAGACCGGCGGTCGGATTGTAGGCAAGCTCAAATTTGGTATCAGACTCACCGATGCCAATGGATAACAGGCGTTGTCTCCAAATTCGCTCCATCCAAAGCCTGTTAGCGTTAGCCTGCATGCGATTTTTGAATACTCCGTTCACATGGACAACAGTCGTGCCAGTACCAGGGGTGCACACAGCCGCGCCTTGGGCCGAAACTTCACGCGCGAAGGCAAAGCTGAGTCCCAACAGGAACAGCACGGCAGCGACGCGGTTGCTCATCGGTCCATTACCTCAATTTGGCAGGCTGTTCAGATCGAAGGTGCAGGCGTTTTCGGCAGCCGGGAGATTCTCGCCATAAAGTGAGCTGCTCAACTGCTCTTCAAACTGAGCGTAGGCTCTCAGTCGCTCGATCGTATTCAAGAACCGATGGTCGATGTCACGAATCACTTCGACGAAAGTGTCGGGACTGACGAAGGCGATGCAACGCACACTTGCGACCATCTGATTACCGAAAAAATTGGACTGACTCTGCGACGCACGCATGGCGATCGCTGATCCGTAACCGGCGGCGAAGGTCTTGAGCGCCTCTCGCAACCTGGCTGAGGAACGATAAGTTTGTGCAATGTGCCGCTCGATGTCGTCGCGTATCTGGTTCTGATTCGAATCCACCCCTAGCAACGTTGCGTTACCAACGTCACCTGGGTCAGGGGGGATGGGTGTGCCGGTATCGTCGAAGACACTCACCGACGTCGTCGCGTACGAACTCAGGCTGCCTGCAGAACAAAGGACTCCAAACATCGCCGCGCCGAACAGCGGGTCGGTCACGATGGAGCCGGACATCCCCAGATTGCCAGACCAGCTACCGTATGCGACGCAGCCTGTCGCATTCGTCGATGCCCATGTCAACGTTACAGAGTTCCCCGCCTGAACCGCAGCAGCAGAAGACGACAGGGTGACTGTTGGTGGAGGCGGAGGCTGCGATACCTGAACGCTGACAGTTTGCGAAGCTGTCCCGCCCGGTCCAGCGCACGTCAATGTGAAGGTTTGATTCGACTGGATGCCGTTGATCACGATCGCCCCACTGACCGACCGAATGCCTGCCCAGCCTCCACTGGCGACACAACTGGTGACGTTCGAGCTAGTCCACGTCAGGCCCACGCCGCCGCCAGACGGAATCGTTGTCGCCGATATGTTGAGGGTAACCATCGGTGTGCCAGGTGTTGGCGGAGAAGTCGTTGGCTGTGTGACGATCACTTCGACCGATTGCGTGCTTGAGCCTCCGGGACCTGTGCACGAAATGGAAAACTCCGACGTTGCCTGTAATGGACCAACATCTTGCGAACCTGAGAGCGCTTTACTGCCGGACCACTGGCCGCTCGCGACACAGCTCGTCGAATTTGTCGACGACCAAGTCAGAGTGACACTCGATCCACTGACCACGCTTGAAGCGGATGCCATCAATTGAACAGCTGGCGCTTGCAAGTTAGCCGCAGGCACTACTGCGACGAACACGGACCGAGTCGTCGTGCCCCCCGGGCCAACACACGTGAGAGAGAATGTTGAATCGCCGGCTAGTGGTCCGATGGTGGATGCACCGGCATTGCTCCTCGGTCCTGACCAAGCCCCGGTTGCGTCGCATGAGGTCGCATTCGTGGCGGTCCAAGTCAGCGTGACGGTCTGATTTCCAGTTACAGACCCCGCGCTCGTTGACAGCGTCAACGACGGTGCCGGCTGGACAGTAGGCGGAGTATTACCCGACGAGGTTGTTGCAGGCGGATTGTCACCGCCTCCACCACCGCCTCCGCATGCGGTTGCGAGCGACGACAGAGCAGCAACGAGTACAACACCGGGAAGAGAGCGTGCCGTAAGGCAGCGCATTGAGTCAGCTCGTTATTAGTCTTTTCGTTAGTATGCCCAAGTTGCGGACTCTGGCAACATTCACACTACACGTGCAGGATCCGCCTGACCCGTTCAAGCCGGAAAGAGCGGGATACAGGCCTCGACGCCCATAACATGAACATCAGGTTACGGTCGAAGCGGCGGGATAAGTTTGATTACTTGCTCTTGCCCTTGAGCTGCTGCGACGCCCGGTAGCGCGCCTCGGCCTCGACCATCTCGGCCTGCGCCTGCTCGATGTCGACGGCACCGTGCCGGCCTTCGAGAACCTCGCGGGCGCGCTCGCGCGCGGCGAGCGCGGCGCTCTCGTCGAGCTGCTCCGCGTGCAGCGCGCTGTCGGCGAGCACGGACACGAGATGCGGCTGCACTTCGAGCACGCCGCCGGTGACGTAGAAGAACTTCTCCTCGCCGCCAGGGACCTGCACGCGCACGGCGCCCGGCTTCAGATTGGTGAGCAACGGCGCGTGCCGCGGCGCGATGCCGATCTCGCCCATCATGGCGGGGGCGAAGACCATCTGGGCTTCACCCGAGAAGATCTCGCCTTCGACGCTGACGATATGAACCTGGATTGGCATGGCTGCCGCGACTCGCTAGTGCTTCGCCTTCGCGTCGACCTTGGCTGCCGGTTTCGAAGCATCAGCCTTGGCCGCCGGCTTGGCGTCGGCCTTCGCCTCACCCTTCGACTTCCCGTCGTCCTTGCCGACGAGCGTCTTCGCCTTCTCCTCGGCCTCCTCGATGCCGCCGACCATGAAGAACGCCTGCTCGGGAATGTGGTCGCACTGGCCTTCGACGATCGCCTTGAAGCCGCGGATCGTGTCCTTGAGCGAGACGTACTTGCCCTCGATGCCGGTGAAGGTCTGAGCAACGCTGAACGGCTGCGAGAAGAAGCGCGCGATCTTGCGCGCGCGCTGCACGGCGAGCTTGTCCTCTTCCGAGAGCTCGTCCATGCCGAGAATCGCGATGATGTCCTGGAGCTCCTTGTAGCGTTGCAGGACGGCCTGGGCTCCGCGCGCGACGTCGTAATGCTCCTGGCCGATGACGTTCGGGTCGAGCAGGCGGCTCGTGGAGTCGAGCGGATCGACGGCCGGATAGATGCCGAGCTCGGCGACCTGGCGCGAGAGCACGAGCGTCGCGTCGAGGTGCGCGAAGGTCGTCGCCGGCGACGGGTCGGTCAGGTCGTCGGCCGGAACGTAGACGGCCTGGAACGAGGTGATCGAGCCCTTCTTCGTCGAGGTGATGCGCTCCTGCAGCACGCCCATCTCTTCGGCGAGAGTCGGCTGGTAGCCCACGGCGCTCGGCATGCGGCCGAGCAGCGCCGAGACCTCGGTGCCCGCGAGCGTGTAGCGGTAGATGTTGTCGATGAACATGAGGACGTCCTTGCCCTCGTCGCGGAACTCCTCGGCGATCGTGAGGCCCGTGAGCGCGACGCGCAGGCGGTTGCCCGGCGGCTCGTTCATCTGGCCGTAGACGAGCGAGACCTTGTCGATGACGCCGCCTTCGGTCATCTCGTGGTAGAAGTCGTTGCCCTCGCGCGTGCGCTCGCCGACGCCCGCGAACACGGAGTAGCCGCCGTGCTCCTTGGCGATGTTGTTGATGAGCTCCATCAGCGTGACGGTCTTGCCGACGCCGGCGCCGCCGAAGAGGCCGATCTTGCCGCCCTTGGCGATCGGCATGATGAGGTCGATGACCTTGATGCCGGTTTCGAGCAGCTCCGTGCTCGCGGCCTGATCTTCGTACTTCGGCGGCGTGCGGTGGATCGGCATCGTCTTCTCGGCGTTGACCGGTCCCTTGCGGTCGATCGGCGTGCCGAGCACGTCCATGATGCGGCCGAGCGTCTTGGCGCCGACGGGCACCTTGATCGCCTCGCCCGTGTTGTTG
>JALDXK010000382.1:0-6154 GCA_032155105.1 Acidobacteriota bacterium | reverse complement strand
GGGCCACAGGATGCTGTAGAGATCAAGGCGCTCGTCGAAGCGGTTGCACCGAAACCCCTCAATCTGCTCGTGGTTCGAGACATCGGGTTGAGCGTCGACGAGGTCGCGGCGCTCGGCGTGCGGCGGATCAGCGTCGGTGGCGCGCTAGCACTGGCCGCGTGGACCGGCTTTATTGGCGCCGCGCAAAGCCTGAAGTCGAAGGGCAGCTTCGCTGGCCTGGCGAACCTGGTGCCATACCCAGAGATCAACGGCTTCTTCGCGGCGGATCGCCAATGATCGGTGAGTGGCAGGAGTTCGGTTGGGGTGAACCGAATGAGCCGGGGCCGCAGACCGAGAGTTCGATCGAACGAGGGTTTCGTCTGGCGGGACCCGTCGACGACGAGTGGGGGCGATCGCAGAGTTTCGATCCGGAGAATCTCGGTGACATCGCCGACGAAGGCCCGGGACACCGCGGATAGAGGAAGACAGCGATTCATTTGGATCGTTGTCCGACCGTTCGGATGGTCCATACTCGCCCTCGAATGCCGCGACGCCTACTTGTTCGACTTGCCATCGTGCTGCTGCTCGAGCTCGTCGGTCCTCCTCTGAAGGCCGCCGCCGCGGATCTGCGGCTGCGTGACTACACTCACACCACCTGGACCCACTATGACGGCGTGCCGCTCGGCATGATTAGCAAGACCGTGCAAACGTCGGACGGTTACCTGTGGATTCACACCCGCGAAGTCCTGCTGCGATTTGATGGGATGCGGTTCGTACCCGCCTCGACGCCGTGCACAGCACGAATCACGACCATGACTCGTGCTCTCGACGGAGGCCTCTGGGCGATCTGCGGCGAGAAGCTGATCCGGCGGACGGCAAGCGGGAGGTTCGTGGAGGCGGCGCAGATCACGCCGACACCGGCGCCCGCCGCGACGTTGTTTGCCGACCGCGAAGGCCGTCTCTGGATTCTCGGCCAGACGATTCGCTACCTGCCGCCGGACGGGAGCGGCGTGCGCAAGTTCGCCAGTCCGAGCGCTGCGGTATTTTTCATCGCGGCGCAGGATGCCGCTGGCACACTCTGGGCACTGGACCAAAGCACGAACCGCCTCTTCCACCTCTATGAGGATCGCGCCGAGTTCATCATGACGCTTGATGGCGCCAGATGCCTGACGCCGGCGCGTGCGGGTGGCGTGTTCGCCGCGTCACAGGACCAAATCTGGCACCTGCATCGAGGCATGCCGCCCGCTGCGATTGCCCGTTTACCGGCTCGCGGACTGAACGCCGTTGAGGGCTGCATGCAGGAAGCGGAAGACGGCGGCCTGTGGGTCGCGGCGCGCCAGAACGTCCTCGTGCTTGTCCGGGCAGGCCATGTCGACACGCTCCCCGGTACGGGCCCATCCGAGAGGTTGGTGACCAACGTTTTCATAGATCGCGAAGGCGCGATCTGGGTCGGAGCGACGTCAGGACTGCACCGGTTCCGGAAGCCGACCCTTCAGTTCGCGCAATTGCCCATTGGCTCCGGTATGCCGTGGTCCGTGTTCGCCGACTCGCATGCGAACCTGTGGACCGCAACCGGTAACAGCACGCACCGTTCGAACTTGGAGGACGGCACCGTGCGCACGCTCAATGGCAGGTACGCCGCCGTCGGAGAGGACCAGACAGGCTCCGTCTGGTTGTCGAACGAGAAGGCGATTGGATATGTAGTCAACGGGACGTTCGTCGCTGTCGCCGACGACATGGGTAAACCCATCGCGAACGTGTTTGCGTTCAGACAGGACCACCGCGGACGCCTGTGGGCGCTGGCCCGTGGCGTTGGCGTGTATCGCGTTACACCGGGCCCGCCCCGCCTGACGGCCGCGTCCCAACGGGCGTCGGTCCGCTTTCTCGTTTCGGAGCGATCCGGCATCTGGATAGGGCTGGCCGGTGGCGGCATCGAACAGCATGTCGACGACCGCATCATCACCCGGCATTCCACGGTTCAGCCTCGAACAATGGTCGAGGATGACGGCTCGATCTGGGTCGGTTCCTTTGATGGTCTCATGCGATGGCGAAACGACGAGTGGACTGCGTGGACCCGCGAGCAAGGGTTGCCCGCTGACGGAAGTGTCAAAGAGATCATTGCAGATCGTTCTGGATATTTCTGGATGATGACCGGCGGCGGCCTGCTACGGGTGTCGCGCGCGCAGCTCGAAGCCACGCCTAACGGCCGTCCGCGGCCGCTGTCGTTCGCGCGGATCGGCGTGCTCGATGGCATCGTTCCGCATCCCGGCAACCTGAACCAGTCGCCCGCCGCGACCTCGGACCGCGCCGGTCGCTTGTACTTCACAACCATGGACGCCGTCGTCATCGTCGACCCTGCCGCGGTGAGCGCGACGTCGATGACGCCCCCGATCATCCTCGAGTCGGTGATTGTCGATAATGGTTCGGTCGATCACGCGACCGCCAACAACTTCGTCGAACCGTCCAGGTTTCAGTTCGAGTACACATCGCTCAGCGTCCACAGCCCTGAACTGGCTCGTTTCCGCTATCGCCTCGAGGGCTACGATTCGGATTGGATCGAAGCCGGCGCTCGGCGCCAAGTCACATACGGCACCTTGCGTCCTGGTGCGTACCGGTTTCGGGTGATCGGCGCCGGCAGTGAAGGCGTATGGAACGAGACCGGCGCGTCTTTTGACTTTCACATTGTGCCCGTGTTCTGGCGCACGTGGTGGTTCCAGTTGTCGATGGTGGCGCTCGGCTTGTCCATCGTCGTCGGTGTCTATCAGCTGCGGATTCGCCAGCTGACGCAACAGTTCAACCGCGGTGTGGAAGCGCGTGTCGGCGAGCGGACGCGCATCGCGCGCGAGCTGCACGATACGCTGCTGCAGACATTTCAGGGCGTGGCGATCCATGTCCAGGCAGCCACGAACATGCTGCCGGCACGACCTGACGAGGCCAAACAAAAGTTTGAGAGTGTTCTCGACCAGGCTGCGCGGGCTATCACCGAAGGGCGTGACGCGGTACAGGGCTTGCGTGAATCGACAGCAACGTCTGAGGACTTACCAAACGCACTGAGCGTGCTCGCGGCACAGTTACGTGACGATACCGACCCGTTGAGCGTGGTCCGCATCGATGTCAACGTTGAAGGGCGTCCAAGAAGCCTGCAGTCACTTATCCGAGACGACGTCTACCGGATTGCCAGCGAAGCGATGCGAAACGCAGTGCGTCACGCGCAGGCGCGGCAGATACAAGTGGACGTCCAATACGATCAACAGTATTTGAGGCTTCGGATTCGTGACGACGGGACAGGCATCGACACCGCGACTCTCGAAGGTCAGGGCATCTCGGGTCATTGGGGCTTGCCAGGCATGCGCGAACGGGCGGAGCTGATCGGTGGCACACTGGACGTTCGTAGCCGCCTGAAAGCGGGGACGGAGGTCGAGTTGAGTCTGCCAGCTTCGAAAGCATACGCAGTGGCCCCAAGCCAGCGCAGTTTCTGGGCACGGAAACACGAGGGCGGCGGACGCCGATGAGTGACAAGCCCGCTATCCGGATCCTCGCGGTGGACGATCACGAACTCCTGCGCCGAGGCATCGCCGCGCTGGTCGAGGTCGAACCGGACATGACGCTCGTCGCCGAAGCGGTCAACGGCCGCGACGCGATTCAGCAGTTTCGTGTCCACCGTCCGGATATCACCTTGATGGACCTGCAGATGCCGGAAATGAGCGGGCTCGATGCGATCATTGCGATTCGCAGTGAGTTCCCAGATGCACGGATCATTGTCCTCACAACCTACGCGGGTGATGCGCAGGCGACACGAGCCCTGCAAGCAGGCGCGAGGAGCTACGTGTTGAAGAGTCTCGTCAACAAAGAACTCCTCGACACGATTCGCGCTATTCATTCAGGCAAGCGGACGCTCTCGCCAGAGATCTCGTTTGAGCTCGCCGAGCATGCGACCGACGATGCGTTGACCCAGGCTGAGCTGGCGGTGCTGCGGTTGATCGCGGCCGGGAACGCCAACAAGCAAATCGCCGATCGACTTTCCGTGACCGAGGAGACAGTCAAGGGGCGCGTACGAAATATCCTCTCCAAACTCGGCGCGAACGATCGCACCCACGCCGCCACCATTGGCTTGAAGCGCGGCATCATCGACCTTGAGTAGTCTCGAAAGAGGCTAGCCCGCCACTCTTTTGAGGGCTTCGGCCTAGCCACCGTGGGCCGTATCGTCGTCACACGGAAAGAATCGTGGGACGACTGTTCTGGACATTCCCTGACGGCCTGCCTGGAGCCGGCCTCCTCTTAATGAGACTGGTGCTCAGCAGCGGTCTGCTGGCTCGCTGCTTCGCGGAGTGGCCCACCGATCCCCCAGTGCTGGTGGCCCTGTGCGTGGCGGAAAGTCTGGCTGCGGTGTTGCTGTGCGTGGGACTCGGCACGCCCGTCTGGGGCGCCAGTGCCGCAACCGTCGAACTGTGGCGCGCCTACTCAAGTCCGACAGACCTGCTCGTGCATCTCTTGCTAGCGACGCTTGGCAGCGCGCTGGCGCTGATCGGGCCCGGCGCCTTCTCGATCGACGCCCGCATGTTTGGTTGGCGGCGCATCGACGTCTCCCCGAAAGGTTCGAACGACAACTCGAATTGAGTGATTCGTTCACTCGATGTGAGCTTTCGCGCTCAGACAGCGGCCTTCAGACTCCCGAGCGAAGGAAGGTCGTGATGACACCCACCGCTTCGATCGACGACGGTCTCTCGGCATTCATGAGCGTGCGTCCACGCCTTTATGCCATCGCCTACCGGATGCTGCGCAGCCCCGCCGACGCCGAAGACCTTGTCCAAGACGTCTGGGTCCGTTGGCAGACCGCCGATCGCAGCCTGGTCCGAGATTCCGCGGCGTTTCTCGTAACGACGACGACACGACTCGCAATTAACGTCATGAAGTCGGCGCGCTCGCGCCGGGAAACGTGCGTCAGCTCCTGGCTGCCGGAACCGGTCGATGCCAGCGCCGATCCAGGAATGGAAGCGCAACGAGACGAGGCGCTCGAGTCGTGTGTGCGCATCCTGCTGAAGAAGCTGTCGCCAACGGAACGGGCGGCGTACATCCTTCGAGAGGCGTTCGACTATAGCTACCGTGAGATCGCGGCGGTCCTGCACCTCGAACCGACCAACGCGCGTCAGATAGTAACGCGCGCTCGGAAGCACGTTGCCGATTGCCGAAGGGCGGTCGTGCATTCTGGCGAGCACCGCCGTCTGCTGGAGGCCTTCAGTGCGGCCGCCCATTGTGGCGACGTCGCCGGACTCGAAATTATCCTTACATCGCCCGCTGCATAGGTGCGGTACGTCACAACAACTCTGGGTATTCGGTCAATCACTGTGGAGGAACGTGATGAAGATCATCGCAGCGTTGGCACTGTCGCTGTCGTTCGCGGGCTGCGCATTCGTGACTCAGGACCCTTCGGTTCGGTCGCTCATGTCCAAGGATCTGGAAGGGGTGCCTGGCAGGGAACTCTCGATGATCATGGTCGAGTACCCGCCGGGAGCAGCAGACCCCGTGCATATGCATCACGCGCCCGCCATGCTCTACGTCCTGGAAGGCTCGATCGTGATGCAAGTCAAGGGCGGAGCTGAAGTCACATTGGCGCCGGGCCAGACCTTTTACGAGGGACCGGACGACGTGCACGTCATCGGCCGCAACGCGAGTAGCACCAGGCCGGCCAAATTCGTGGTGTTCCTGGTGAAGGACAAAGGCGCACCGATCCTGACGCCCCTCAAGTGACCGCCATGACGATCGCCGATATCGTAACGACCCTCACGGGTGAACGAATGATGGCGAAGCACACCGGCGATCGCGAGCGCCCGTCACGCGACGAGATTGCCCGCCTCGCCTACCACTATTACGAGACGCGCGGGCGTCGCGACGGCCAGGACGTTGACGACTGGCTGGCCGCCGAAAGGGAACTCACGCATCACTATCGCTAGTGTCGCGTTGTCACAGGTCGGCGCGTCGCTCGGTCATCAGCGTGGGTACGGGTTCGGCAACATTGAATTGGATCAATACGGAAGGGACATCGATCATGAAACTCGTCATCATCGGGGGCACTGGACTTATCGGATCCAAGCTCGTAACCAAGCTGCGTGCATACGGCCACGACGCGGTCGCCGCTGCGCCAGTCACCGGCGTCAACACGCTCACTGGTGAGGGA
>JALDXK010000381.1:0-6174 GCA_032155105.1 Acidobacteriota bacterium | reverse complement strand
GCTTTGCACCGGAGAAGGAATTCGACCTCGTCGACAAGGACATCCTGCGGGCGGTGCAGACGTTCCGGCAGCTCAGCGCTGCCGAGGCCTCGCGCATCCAGCCGAACCGGATCGACTTCTACGTGGCGAAGGCAGGCGATTCGTGGCAGTCGATTGCGGCGCGGCAAGGGAAGAGCTACGTGAATGCCGCCACGCTCGCGATCATGAACGACCGCGACGTGCACGTGCAGCCGGCACCCGGCGACCGCGTCAAGATCGTCGTGGCCACCGATTAGCAGCCACCGATTGACGCAGATTAGACACCGCCACCGATTGACACCGATTAGACACCGATAGGGCGAGTAAAATCAGCGTGTGGCCCGCACCCGATCGATCCGCACGCGGATCGTTCGATTCCTGCTTCTCGTTCTCGCGCTCGGCGTCGCGTATCTTGCCTACGCCTACCTGACGCTGCCGGACGTGCGTCCGCTCGCAAAGACGAATCCCTCGACCACGGCGTTCATGGAACTGCGGAAGGAAGAGGCCGCCGAGGCAGGGCGGCGGCGATTCGCGATCCGCCACCAGTGGGTGCCGTACCGCCGCATCTCGCCGTTGCTGAGGCGCGCGGTGATCGTCACCGAGGACGCGGCGTTCTTCGATCACGACGGCGTCGACATGGACGAGATCAAAGCGTCGCTCGAGCGCAACTGGGAAGAGGGGCAGTTCCTGCGCGGCGGCAGCACGATCACGCAGCAACTGGCGAAGAACCTCTATCTGTCGCCGTCGCGCAACCCGATGCGCAAGGTCAAAGAGTTGTTCATCGCGTGGCGGCTCGAAGCGGCGCTCAGCAAGCAGCGCATCTTCGAGATTTACCTGAACATGATCGAGTGGGGCGACGGCATTTTCGGCTGCGAGGCGGCCGCGCGCGCCTACTTCGGGAAACCTTGCGCCAGTCTTGGGATGGAGGAAGCAGCCCTGATGGCGGGCGCGATTATCAACCCGCGCGAGCACAGTCCAGCGAAGCCCACCCGGCGACTGTTGCGTCGCCAGCAGATCATCTTGAAGCGGACGGGTTTCAAGGAATCACCGCCGGCCCCGCCCGTTGCACCGCCGCTAAACGTGCCCGGCAACGCGACGCCCGCCAACGCGACGCCCGCCAACGCGACGCCGATCAACGAGACGCCGATCGAGCCTCAGCTCGTGCCGAGGCCGCAACCGTTTCCCATCCCGCCAACCAACTCGAGCGTGAACGGGAGCCCCAGCGCGCCGCGAATCAACTGACGCGTTTCGCCCGCCGCCTTCGCGCTGAGTGCTTCGGCGAGACAGGCTCCGTCAGCTGACCCGTCTTGCCCCTATGTAGCGACTTGACCAGTACTGCTGGGTGAGATTTTCGACGCGGACGACGCCGCGCTCGCTCGGGGCGTGAATGAACTGATCGCCGCCGATCACGATGCCGACGTGCGAGGCGCCAGGAGCCACGGTGCTGAAGAACACCAGGTCGCCGGGCTCGAGCCGATCGCGATCGACATTCTTGCCGACGCGGAACTGCTCGCGGACCTCGCGCGGTACCGCGACGCCGTGTTGCTGGTAGACATAGCGGACGAACCCGCTGCAGTCGAACCCGCTGGGGTCGCCGCCGCCCAAACGATATGGCGCTCCGCGCAATGACAGCGCAGTCCCCGAGAGCGCGTAGCCATCCGCGCTGCCCCGGCCGGGCACGGCCGGCGACGGCGCGCGGCCCGGCGGCACTGCCGATGGGGGCACGGCCGTCGCCGCGGGCGATCCCGGATCAGCCGGAGCGGGAATCGCCACCGTGGCGGGGCGGTCGCCCGGCGTCGGAAACGGCTTCGGCGTATACACGGCGCCCGTGCTCGCACATGCTGCGAGAGAGGCGCCGAGCCCTACGACCAGGAGGAGCCGGACCATTTCCCGCAGTATCGACCCTTCGTGCCGAATTGTGTAGTCCTGGATGATTCATGGCACAATGCTGCGTGAATGGAGCAAACGCTCCTCCTCAACGCAACCTACGAGCCGCTGAAAGTCGTTCACTGGCAGAAGGCGGTGACGTTGTGGTGTCAGGGGAAGGTCGAGATCATCGCGCATCACGACCGCGAGGTCCGTGCTGTGTCCTTTTCCTTCAAGCTGCCGTCGGTGATCCGGCTGCTCCGGTACGTCCGGATCAAAAAACGCTTCGATTATGTGCCCTTCTCTCGCGCGAACATCTACGCGAGAGACGAGTTCAAATGCCAGTACTGCGCTGAAGTTTTTCCCACCCAAGAACTCACGTTCGATCACGTCATTCCGGTTTCGCAGGGCGGCCGCAAGGACTGGGAAAACATCGTGACCTGCTGCGTGACCTGTAACCGGCGCAAGGGCGGACGCACGCCCGAAGAGGCACGGATGCGGCTCGTCCGCCATCCTCGACGGCCGATGTCGGCGCCGGCGATCCGTATCACGATCGGATTGCGCAGCGCCCCGGAAAGCTGGCGCGACTATCTCTATTGGAACCTCGAGCTCGACGAGGATGGCTAGCGGTCGCGGAGCGTAGCCACCATTGCCTCTCTTGACGAGCCTCGAACCGGTTCGCGTCATCGAAGGCGGACGGTTGTGGCTCCGTGGCGACGGCTTTCCCCAACCTGAATCGACCGGCGATCTCGTGACCATCGGCGGCGTACCGGCGCGCATGGCGTTTGCGGCGTCGGATCGCATGGCTGTGGTGGTGCCGCCGGGCCTCGATGGGGGCGACACCCCGGTCAAGGTGGCGTGGCTGCCTGGCGCCACGTTGTATGCGCGCGTCGGGTCGATGCTTGCGACCGGCTTGCACCAGGTCGACAATCCCGTATTCGGTCCTGACGGCAGCTTGTACGTCACCTACAGCGGATCGCGCGGACAGGAAGCCACCGTCTCGATCTTCAAGGTCACCGCCAGCGGCGCACGCGAGCCGTTCGTGCACGCGCTCGTCAATCCCACCTCGATGGCGATTGGCCCGGACGGACTTCTTTATGTGTCGAGCCGTTTCGAGGGCCGCGTCTACCGGGTATCGACAGACGGCCAGTACGACGTGATGGCCTCGGATCTCGGCGTGGCGTGCGGCCTGGCGTTCGGCGCCGACGGGTCCCTCTATGTCGGCGATCGCTCGGGCACGGTATTCCGCATCGATGCGCGTGGACGCACCGAGACCTTCGCCACCGTGCCATCGAGCATCGCGGCGTTCCATCTCGCCATGGCGCCCGATGGCCATCTGTTCGTGTCGGCGCCAACGCTGGCGTCGTACGACTCCCTGTTCAGGATCGATCGCGAGGGCCGGGTGCACACCTTGAAGGTGCCGTTCGGACGCCCGCAGGGGCTCGCCTTCGATGCGTCAGGCGTGCTGCACGTCGTCGAGGCCCTGGCCGGATCGAGCGGCGTCTATGCGCTGCGACAGGACCGCGATCCAGAGCTGGTGGTGGCGGGCGCCGGCCTGATCGGCCTCGCATTCGGTGCGCGCGGCGAGATGGTGGTAGCGTCGAGCGGGTCGGTCTATTCCTTTCCGCAATGACCGCCGCGATCATCGGACTGGTCGCGCTGGCCGCGATTTCGCTGGGCCTGCGCACGACCGCCCTCTTCTTTAGTACTGCGGTGGACCCGTTCGTGCGCCTGGTCGTATCGATGGTCGCCGGGGCGCTCATCGTGGGCGTGATTCTCGAAGTCTGTGAGAGCTACCGCGTTTTCGACCTCGGCATGGGGCTGCTGTTGTCGCTGTCGCCGGTTGGCGTATTCGACCTCGCGAAGTGGTGGTTCCGGAGGCGTAGGCCGCCAGGCCACCGCCGTTGAACCTGCAGTAGTCTTGCTGCTGTGAGCGAGTTCACAACGGTCGATCACGCTGAGGGCGCGCGTCTCGTAGCGTCGGGCGACATCACCATTCTCGACGTGCGCACGCCCGGTGAGTTCGCCGGGCTCGGACACATCCCCGGCGCCTGGCTGATTCCCGTCGACCTGGTGGCTTCGGCACCGGCGGTGCTGCCGCTCGGCGGCAAACCGGTTCTGGTGTATTGCGAGCACGGCGTGCGCAGCGTTGCCGCGTCGCGGTTGTTGGCGGCCGCTGGAATCGAGCGGGTCCTGAATCTCGCCGGTGGGCTCGCGCCATGGTCCGGCCCGCGGGAGTTCGGGCCGGGCGTGTTGCGCGGGCCATCAGCGTGGCTGATCGAGAACGCCGACCTGTTGCCGCGCGGCGGGACCGTGCTCGACGTGGCGTGCGGGCGCGGCCGTCACGCCCTGCTGATGGCCAGTGCGGGTTTCGACGTCCACGCCGTCGATCGGGATCAGGAAGCCATCGCCTTTCTGCGCGACACCGCCGGCCGTCTTGGATTGACACTTCGCGCAGAGACGATCGATTTGGAAACGGAGCCGCCGCCTTCCTTACCGGATGCGACGTACGACGCCGTTCTTGTTTTCAACTATCTGCATCGCCCGCTGTTCCCTGGGCTGCGAGCGGCCCTGAAGCCTGGCGGACGCATCATCTATGAAACGTTCACGACCCGCCAGGCCGAGCGCGGTCAGCCGCGGAACCCGGCGTTTTTGCTCCAGGATGGCGAGTTGGCCGAGTTGGTAAAACCGTTCACGGTCCTGCGGTCACGTGAGGGTGATGTCGATGGCCGATGGATCGCCTCGGTCGTGGCGGAGCGTTCCTGACAGAACGAGCCGGTCGGCCGCGCGGAGGCCATTAGCATTTATGCTAATATCTGCCCGATGACCGGGGGCGACGTGATTCACAAGGCGCGCCGCATGGCCGGGTTGACGCAGGCCGAGCTGGCCCGGCGTCTCGAGACGACGCCGTCAGTGCTCTCGCGTTGGGAGAACGATCAGGTCGAGCCGGCGTTTGCGGCCGTGGCGCGTGCGGTCGAGTCATGTGGCCTGAGGCTGGACACCGTGCTCCGCGGCACGGTCGTCGACCCACACGACGCGTCGCTGCTCGACACGACGCTGGCGATGACGGCGGACGAACGGCTGCAGCGCGTGATCGACTACGTCAGCTTCGTCAGCGCGGGCCGGCAGGCGCTCAGCGCCCGATGAACGCCTTTCGCCCCGACGAGATTCTGCGGGTCCTCCATCAGCATCGCGTCCGCTTCGTGCTGATCGGCGGGCTGGCTGCCACGCTGCATGGCGGCGTCCATCCGACCTTCGACGTCGACATCACACCCGAGCCATCACCCGCCAACCTGAAGCGGTTGTCCGCGGCGCTTCGCGCTCTGGAGGCGCGAATCCGCGTCGACGGCATCGCCGGCGGCCTGCCGTTCGATCACGATGCCGCCAGCCTGGCGCGGATCACCACGCTGAATCTCGTGACCCGGGCCGGCGATCTCGATGTGGCGATGCAGCCGGCTGGTGTCGGCACCTTCGCGGAGTGGAACGTTCACGCCGTCGAGATCGTCGTGATGGGCGTGCCGATTCGGGTCGCCGGTCTCGACGATGTCATTCGGTCGAAGGAAGCCGCCGACCGTGAGAAGGACCACATTACGCTGCCGGCGTTGCGGTTGCTGCGCCAACGGCTCCGGCGCAAGTAGAAAGCGGACCGTCGGGCCCGCGACGCACGATAGAATGCGCTCCGAATGAACCAACTCTTCCAGCGCAAGCCGATCGCCGATCTGCTCGTTGACGAAGCGGACTCCTCGCGATCGTTGAAGCGCGTGCTCGGCGCGGGTGATCTGATCATGCTGGCGATCGGCGCGGTAATTGGCGCCGGCATCTTCGGCGCGATCGGCACGGCGGCGGCGGGCCAGGTCGCCCCGGACGGCACGGTCATCCGGCATGCCGCCGGCCCCGCGCTGATCTTCTCGTTCATCCTGCTCGGCGGCGCGTGTGCGCTGGCCGGCCTCTGCTACGCGGAGCTCGCGGCGATGATCCCGCAGGCTGGCGGCGCCTACGCCTATTCGTACGCGGCACTCGGTGAGCTGGTGGCGTGGATCATCGGGTGGGACCTGATCCTCGAGTATGCGATCGGCAACATCGCGGTTGCCATTTCCTGGGGCGACTACTTCAATACCCTGGTTCGCAACGTGGGCATCGACCTTCCGGCGTGGCTGACCACCGGGTATCGGACGGCGCTGCTCAGTTCGAACCCCGACATCAACGGCCTGATCGAGACGGCGCCGCGCGTGCTCGGCATGCCGGTCCTGCTGAACCTGCCGGCGTTCGCGATCGTGATGCTGGTCACCT
>JALDXK010000380.1:0-6183 GCA_032155105.1 Acidobacteriota bacterium | reverse complement strand
CCCCCCCCCCCCCCCCCCCCCCCCCCCCCCCCCCCCCCCCCACGGCTGGTGTCTTCGTGTGCTTCGTGTTCTTCGTGTTGTGTCCGTCACACCGCCCTGGCTAGAAGGGCAGTCGGCCTTCGATCCCGGCTTCAGCGCCTGCCTCAATCGCATCGCCGAAATTATGAACGCTCACGCCCAACAACCGAATCGGTCGTTGGCCCGCTTCCGTCTTCTCCAGCAGCTTGATCGCACGCGCGGCGATGTCGTCGGCGTCGGCGGTGGCCTGCGCTGCGCTCTGGCTGCGCGTGATGGTGGTGAAATCCGAGTAGCGCACCTTGATCGTCACCGTGCGCGCGGTCTGGCCTTTCTTGCCGAGCCATGCCGCCACGCCGCGCGCCAGTTCCTCGATTTCGCTGCGGATCTCGTCGATCGACGACAGGTCGGTCGCATAGGTCTCTTCGGAGCCGGCGGATTTAGCCGCGCGGTTCGGTTCCACCGCGCGGTCGTCACGACCGTGCGACAACTCGATCAGCCATTCGGCGAGGCTGCCGACCACCGGTTCGAGGTCTGCTTTCGTGCGGGCGCGGACGTCGACCAGCTTCTCGACGCCATGCTCGCGCAGCCGCGCGGCGGTGACTGGCCCCACGCCCCACAGTGCGTCCACCGGCAGCCCCTGCAGGAACTTCTCGATGCGCTCCGGTGCCACCACGGTGAGGCCATCGGGCTTCTTCCATCCCGACGCGATCTTCGCGAGGAACTTGTTCGGCGCCACACCGGCACTGGCGGTGAGGTTCGTGACCTCTGTGATGCGTTCCTTGATCCGGCGGGCGACGTTGACGCCGAGCGGTTCGTTCCAGGTATTCGCGGTGACGTCGAGATAGGCCTCGTCCAACGACAATCCTTCAACCAGCGGCGTCACTTCCTTGAAGATCTCGAAGACCTGCTGCGACACGGCGCGATACTTGTGGAAATCCGGACGCACGATCACGAGCGACGGGCAGAGCCGCACCGCGCGCGACATCGGGATCGCCGACCGCACCCCGAACGTGCGCGCTTCGTAGCTGGCCGCCGCCACCACGCCGCGCACGGTGGGGTCGCCGCCGACGGCCACCGGCTTGCCGCGCAGCGACGGGTTGTCGCGCTGCTCGACGGACGCGTAGAACGCGTCCATGTCAATGTGCAGGATCTTGCGCACAGCGCCCTATTTTTAACTTTAAACTTTTAATTTTTAACTCCCCGTAGTGCCAAAGCCTCCGCGCGTCGGGACGCTCATGTCGGTCACCTCCTGCCACTCGATACGGGGGGAGGGAAGCACGATGCCCTGCGCGAGTCGATCGCCCCGCTTCACCAGCACGGGCGCATCGGTGATGTTCAGCACCTGGATCTTGATCTCATCGCCCGGCCCGCAATAGTCGGCGTCGACCACCCCGACGCCGTTGGCCACCATGAGGCCCCGCTTGAGCGGCGTGCTGCTGCGGGCGAATACCCCGAGGAAGTAGCCGTCCGGCACGGCAATCACCAGGCCCGTCCCAACCAGGCGGATGCTTCGGGGTGGGATCTCGAGCTCCACGGCCGAGGCCAGGTCGAATGCCGCGGCGCCCGCCGTAGCAGGTTCAGGCAAGCCAACGCCCGGATCCAGACGTTTAATCTTGAGACGCATTGCTAAATACTATGTCGGTGAGGAGATTGCGATGATGCATCGCCTGTTGGTTGGTTTGATTCTCGCCGTGGTCACCCTGGCGGCCGCGCCGTACGCGCAAACGGCTGCCCCGCAACCTCAGGCCCAGGCGATACCGCCGGAGTTGTCGCTCGATCGCACGCTGCCCATCGATCCCGCGGTGCGCAGCGGGCGGTTGCCGAACGGCCTTCGCTATTTCCTCCGCCAGAACAGCCGGCCGGAGAAGCGGGTCGCGATGCGGCTGGCGGTGAACGCCGGCGCGGTACAGGAAGACGCGGACCAGCGCGGCCTCGCGCATTTCCTCGAGCACATGGCGTTCAACGGCACCGAGCACTTCAAGCCCGGCGAACTGGTGTCGTTCCTCGAATCGATCGGCGCCCGGTTTGGTCCGCACGTCAACGCCTCGACGTCCTTCGACGAAACCATCTACATGCTCGAACTGCCGACCGACAAGCCAGGCTACGTCGAGAAGGGCATGCTCGTGCTGCGCGACTTCGCGGCCGGCATTTCGCTGACGCCCGCGGAAGTGGAGAAGGAACGCGGCGTCGTGCTGGAAGAATGGCGCGGCCGTCTCGGCGCGGGATCGCGGTTGACCGACAAACAGCTGCCGGTGATTTTCCAGGGCTCGAGGTATGCCGAGCGCCTGCCGATCGGGTTGCCTGAAGTCCTGAAAAGCGCCCCGGTCGAGCGCTTGAAGGCGTTCTACGAAAAGTGGTACCGCCCCGATCAGATGGCCGTGGTGGTGGTCGGCGACCTTCCGCTCGACGAAGCGGAGAAGCTGGTGCGCGACAACTTCGCCAGCATCCCGGCGGCTCAGGGCGCGGTGTCGACCGTCGATACCAGCTTGCCGGGTCACAAGGACACGCTGATCAGCATGTCGACCGACCCTGAAGCGCAGGGCTGGTCGATCTCGATCGCGTTCAAGGGCAAGGCCGAGCACGACACCACGGTTGGCGGTTATCGCAAGTCGCTGGTCGAGAGTCTCGTGGCGCAGATGCTGAACCTGCGCCTGCGCGACATCGCGCGCCGGCCCAACGCGCCGTTCCTGAACGCACAAGCCGGCACCAGCAACATCGGCCGCACGCTCGAGTTGTTCGAGATCGATGCCACGGTGCCCGAGGGGCAGCTCACCGAGGGCCTCGGCGCCATCGTGCAGGAAGCCAAGCGAATGCAGCAGTACGGCTTCAGCGCCGACGAGTTGAACCGCGCCAAGGCCGCGCTGCTCGCGGCCTACGAGCGCGCCTATCGCGAGCGCAGCACCTCCGAGAGCGGGACGTATGCCAACGAGTACGTGCGCCACTTCCTCGAGCAGGAGCCCATCCCGGGCATGGAGTTCGAATACCGGATCGCGTCCACATACCTGCCGACCGTGACCGCGGAGGAAGTGGGCGCGTTGGCCAGGGAGTTCATCACCGACGAGAACCGCGTGGTCCTCGGCGTGGCGCCGGAGAAGAAGACCGTGCCGCCGCCCACCGCCGAGACGCTGCGCAACACCATCGCGCGCGCGAGCGCCGCTCCGGTCGAGCCCTGGAAGGAGGCCACCGAAGGGCGCACCCTCGTCGAGAAAGATCCCACGGGCGGCAAGGTCACCGCGCGGCGCACGGTGCCGGAGATCGGCGCCACGGTGCTGACGCTGTCCAACGGCATCGAGGTGTGGCTCAAGCCCACCGACTTCAAGAACGATCAGATCCTGTTCTCGGCCTACGCGCCCGGCGGCGTGTCGATCGCCAGCGAGGCGGAGTTCAAGAGCGCCGGCCTCGCCACGGCGATGGTCGGCGTGGGCGGCATGGGCGGCTTCAACCCCGTTGACCTGAGCAAGATGCTGGCGGGGAAGATCGCGCAAGCTTCGCCCTCGATCGGTGAGTACACGCACGGCGTGAGCGGTTCGGCCACGCCGAAGGACCTCGAAACCGCGCTGCAGCTCAACTACCTGGTGCACACGGCGCCGAACATGACGCCCGACGTGCTGGAACTGCTCAAGCGCCGCCTCACCGGCGCGCTGCAGAACCGCGATCAGAATCCGCGCGCGGTATTCGGCGAGAAGGTGCAGCAGATCAACTCGTCGAATCATTACAGCGCACGGGAGCTGACGCCGGCTGACGTGCCGACGTTGAGTCTCGAGACGATGCGGCGGTTCTACAGCGCCCGTTTCTCGAACGCCGCCGACTTCACCTATTTCTTCGTCGGTGCGTTCACCGTGGACGAGATCACGCCGATGCTGGAGAAGTGGCTCGCCTCATTACCGTCAACCGGCAAGCGTAGCTCCGCCGCGCGCGACATGGGCGTTCGGTTTCCGGCCGCGGTCGTGAAAGAGGAAGTGAAGAAGGGGCAGGAGGCGGCCAGCCAGACCGTGCTGTCGTTCTTCGCCGATCCGGGCTTCGACGAATTCGAGATGCATCGCGCGCGTGCCGCGGCGTCGGTGCTCAACATCCGCCTGCGCGAGATCCTGCGCGAGGAGCTGGGCGGCACCTATGGCGTCGGCGTTGGCTTCAGCAATACGCCGCCGGTGAAGGGCTACGGCACGATGCAGATCCAGTTCGGCAGCTCACCCGAGAACGTCGACACGCTGGTGGCGGCCGCCCTCAAGGAGGTCGAGCGCCTGAAGACGGAGGGGCCGTCGGTGGATGACGTGAACAAGGTGAAGGAACTCGAGCGGCGGGATCTCGAAACCAACGCCAAGCAGAATTCGTACTGGCTTGGCTCGATGCAGACCGTTCACATGTTCGGCTGGGATCCAGCCGGCATCGCGCGCCGGCTGGATCGCACCGAGAAACTGACGCCCGAGGTTTTGAAGTCCATGTTCAACAAGTACTTTCCCATGGACCGCTACACGCTCGTGACGTTGAAACCGGAGTAGCGCGGCTCCCGCCGCGCTACCCCTTGCCCGATCGCGCTACCCCTACGCGATCGCGCTACTTCCGGCCCTTCCGGGGAAGCACCGTCCAGTCGAATGTCGTCGACGCCGTAGCGCCGGTCTTCTTCTGGACGAACCGGACCGTGACCGTGTAGCCGCCAACGGTCTTCGGCTCGCCGCGGATCTCGCCGTCGTCTTCGATGAACAGGCCCGGCGGGAGTCCGGTGGCAGTGTACTTGCCGCGGATGCGGTCGTCGTCATCGTCGTCATCGTCGTCGCCGTGACCTCCCCGGCCACGACGAGAATCGTTGTCGTCGTCATCGTCGCGGCCGTGCCGCCGGCGATCGTCATCATCGTCGTCATCGTTGCTGCGGGTGGACGTGACCTTAATCTGCAGCCTGACATCCTCGCCAACCCGATCGGTCTGCGGTCCAGGGTTCTGCATCTGTAATCCGCCGGTAGGCGGCGCCGGGGCTGCGTTCACGGTGATTTGAACCGTGGCGGTGGCGCCGGTGTAGTTCACCGTGTCCGTGGGCGTGAACGCTACAGACAAGGTGTGCGTGCCGACCGCCAGGACCGTACCGGCATCCGGCGTGTAGTCGAAGGTCCCGACAACATTGGCTGACGTTATTGGGTTGCGTGCTGTCGCGTTGAGCTGCGTGCCCGACAGCGCCGTTCCCGAGGTGATCGCCGCCGGCGTTGGCCACGTGAGGAGCGGTGTTGCCTGGGTGATGGTAATCGTCGCGTCGCCGCTGGCGGGCTGGTAGTTCGGGTTGCCGTCGAACGTCCACACGGCCTCGCCGCCCGGCACGTTCGTGAAGCTGGCGCCGAGATTGAGGAACGCGTTCAAGTCGCCGACCACGCCGCTGATGCCGGTTGCGGTGCCGGTGGCGCCGTGAGGCTGCCCATCGTAAGCGCCGGTGAACCCGTTGACGACGATCGTCGCCTCGGCCGGCGTGATGACGATGTTCGCCGTGCCAGTCGCCTCGTTGTAGTTCGGATTGCCGCTGAACGTCCATGTCGCAACGCCGCCCGGCACGTTCGTGAAGCTGTCGCCGAGATTCAAGAATGCATTCAGATCGCCGGTGGTGCCGCTGATGCCGGTGGCCGAGCCGGTAGCTCCGTGCGGTTGTCCATCGTAAATGCCAGTGAACCCGTTGACCACGATCGTGGCATCGGCCGCGTTGATGACGATCGAGGCGGTGCCTGACGCGTCGTTGTAGTCTTCACCGCCATTGAACGTCCACTGCGCGGTCCCGCCGGGAACGTCCGTGAAGCTGTCGCCCAGGTGGAGAAGGCCGCTCAAGTCCTCGCCATCTGGCCCGACAGCCGTACCCGTGGCGCCGTGAGGCAGGCCGTCATACGTCCCGGTGAAGCCTTCGACCACGATGGTCGCGGTCTTCTTTTCCTGGGGATTGTTCGGTCTTTCTGCGAGCGTGACCGTGACCGTTGCCGCATCGATTTCGACTCGCCCTATCCCGGCCTGGCCGTCATAGGCAAAGAGGCCTGTGGTCAGCGATACCGGTACGGAGGTCGTGTCCGGGTCGGTGAATTCCTGCGTGCGCGAGAGGAACCAGCTCCCGCCTCCGGCGGGGAACTGCGCGCGGCCGCCGAATTCACCGAGGGCGATCGGTTCACCCGCCACAACCGCGCCGGCGCCGCCCCGCCC
>JALDXK010000379.1:0-6196 GCA_032155105.1 Acidobacteriota bacterium | reverse complement strand
GGCCCCGACCGCGGCCTGGACAGCGGAGGGCGGCACGATTACGCCCAGCGACCCCGGCTATACCGACCTCGTCGCGACGCCGCGGAAGCTCGCGAGCTTGCAGACGATTTCCAATGAGCTGATCGCCGACAGCAATCCCGATGTCGTCTCCCTGCTCGAGATGCAGGTCGCGCGGGCGTTGGCGTTGAAGTTCGACCTGGGCGTCTTTGAAGGCTCCGGCACGGCGCCCGAAATTCGCGGCCTCAAGAACGTCGTTGGCATCACCCTCGATGCGACGCTCGCCGCGGCGCCGACGAACCTCGACGTGTTCGCCGCCGCGATCGCCACGCTCGAAACCAACAATGCGAGCGCCACCGCGATTGTGATGCATCCGCGCACCTGGGGAACCCTCTCCATGATCAAGGAAGGGACGACCGCGAACAACAAACCGCTGCTCCAGGAGAGCGCCGGCAGCGGCGGCCAGGCCGTCGAGCGGTTCATCTATGGGGTGCCGGTCTATCTCAGCTCGCAGCTGGCGATCAACGAAGGGACCGCGGAGTCGAGCGCGTATGTCTACGACGCGAGCCAGGTCGTGGCCGTGTTCAGGCAGGACACGCGCATCGAGCTCGATCGCAGTCGCCTGTTCAACACCGACCAGAGCGAGCTGCGGGCCATCATGCGCGCGGATCTGGTCGTGCCGAACCCGCTCGCCGTCGTCCGGATCAGCAAGTTCATCGTGTAGGAGGCTCTCCCGCGGGGGATCAATTCCCCCGTGGGGTTCTCGTGACGGGACTGTTTATGAGTAATCCGATTCGACGCTGGTGGGAACGGCGCGCGCTGGCGCTGTCGTCGCCCGTGGTGCGCGCGCTCTTCACGGAAGGCCCGACCGAGAGCGGCGCGACGGTGTCGCCGGAGACGGCGCTCACGATTCCCGCCGTGTTCGCCTGTGTCCAGGTCCTCAGCCAGGACCTCGCGCGGACACCGATCCGGTTCCGGCAGAAGACGGCGCCGGATACCTACATCGACGCCGTCGATCATCCGCTGTTCGAGATCCTCTCCGTGCTGTCGAACCCCGAGCAGACGGCCTACCAGGTCAAGCACTTCCTGCAGTGGCAGCTGCTGCTCTACGGCCGCGCCTACGCCGAAATCGTCCGCGTGGACGGCCGCGTCGAAGCGTTGTGGCCGCTCGAGTCGGCCGCGATGACCGTCGATCGCGACGCGCTCCGCCGCAAGCGGTGGACCTACACCGGCGGCGGCCACACCTACGTCTGGACGTTCGAGCCGAGCGCGCCGCCGATTCTCGAGCTCACCAGTGAAACGCCCCTGGTGCGCTGCCGCGAGCTCCTCGGGACGGCGCTCGCGATGCACACCTACCTGGCGAAGTTCTTCGCCAACGGGGCGCGGCCGGCCGGCATCCTCCACACGGACGGCAAGATCTCCGACGACACGGCGACGCGCTTACGCGACTACTGGGCGACCAACTACGGCGGGAGTCGCAACGCGCACAAGGTGCCGGTCCTCGATAGCGGGTTGAAGTTCGAGGCGATCCAGATGGAGAACGACAGCGCGCAGATGAACGAGACGATGCGCGCGCTGAACGAACAGATCGCCGGGGCATTCCGCGTCCCGCCGTGGAAGATCGGCGATTTGAGTAAGGCCAATTATTCCAACATGGAATCGGGCGAGCTGAGTTATGTCACTGGCGCGCTCGATCCGCTGTTCGAGCTCTGGGAAGAGGCGCTGCGCCGGGATCTCCTGACGAGCCGACAGTTCAACGCCTACACCGTGGAGTTCGATCGCCAGGCGCTGGTCCGCAACGATGTCCGATCGGTGAATGCCTCGCTCCAGGCGGGCATCCAGAACGGCTACCTCAGTCAGAACGAAGCCAGAAAAGCCATCGGCCTCAACCCGATCGACGGCGGCGACACCTTCATGGTCAACACGGCGCTGGCGCCGATCGGCGGGAGGGAACCTCATGTCGCTTAACCAGCTTGAACGGCGCGCCGTCCTCGAGCTCCGGGCGGATGGGCAGCGCCTGGTCGGCCACGCCGTCGTGTTCGACACGCGCAGCGCGGACCTCGGCGGGTTCGTGGAGATCGTCCGGCCGTCCGCGGTCGCTCGAGCGCTGGCGCCAGGCGTCGATATCCGCGCGCTCTACAACCATGATTCGGGTGCGGTGCTTGGCCGGACGCCGAAGACGTTGACGCTATCAAGGGACGCGCGCGGCCTGGCGTTCACGCTCGATCCGGCACCGACCCAAGCCGGCCAGGATGCACTGGCGCTCGTCCAGCGCGGCGACATCACCGGCGCCTCGTTCGGGTTCAGGACGGTGAAGGACGCCTGGCGCCAGGACGGCGGCATCGCGGTCCGCGAGCTGCTCGATGTCGAGATCCTCGAGATCTCGTTGACGCCGTTTCCAAGTTACGCGCAGACGGATGTGAGCGTCGCGCAGCGCGCGCTGCAGGCGGCAAGAATTGGGGGAAAAAATCCCCCGATTCTTCCTCTGGCGTCGACGGTGAAATGGCTGCGTTTACGAGAGAGGGTGCGCCGATGATCGACGACAACGAACTTGACCAAGTGAAGGCAGCGCTCGATCCGTACGTCGACGTGGTCGACCGGATGTCGACGCTCATCGAGCGACTCTCGCAATTGCTCGCGGCGGCCACGGATCGGATCGAAGTGCTGGAACTGAAGGACCTCCACCGGCAGGCCGCCGATGACGCTATGATGGAGACTCGTAAAGCGGGCTGCCCAGACGCGCAAACGTCCGAACAGCCCTGACCCGTTCACTCGACATCACCGAGCGAGCGAGCTGCCCAATTGTAGGCGCCTCGCCGCTAGAAAGTTCCTATGCGAGGCGCGCTCAAGCAACGATCCAAAGGGTCCTGGTCGATCATTCTGGACCTGGGCTATGTCACCGACCCTGACACCGGCCTGCAGAAGCGGAAGCAGAAGTGGTCCACCTTCCACGGCAACAAGAAGCAGGCCGAAGATCACCTGGCCGATCTCCTCAAGCTCCTGAAGGATGGCGACTACGTCGATACGTCCACGCTGACGCTCGGCCAGTGGCTCACCGAATGGCTGAAGGCCTCGGCGAAGACGTTCCGCCCGTCTACCTACGAGCGATACCGCGGCATCATCGACCGCGACCTGGCGCCATCCGCGATCGGCAAGATGCTGCTCCAGCAGATCCGGCCGACGCATCTCGAGCAGTACTACGCCGGCGCCGCGCAGGCGGCCACGACGCTGACGCTCCATCACACGATCCTGTTTCAGGCGCTCCGCAAAGCGACGAAGGATCGGCACCTCTCGCGGAACCCGGCCATCGACCTCGATCACAAACCCCGGCGGGCGCGGCAGAAGCACTCGGAGGACGCGCAGCAGCACTGCTGGACCGCGATCGAGGCGAGAGCCTTCCTGCTGGCCGCGCAGGCGGCCGGACCGCGCCAAGCGGCGTTCTACGGTTTGGGATTGGACTCTGGCGCTCGCAAGGGCGAACTGTGCGGCCTCAAGTGGGCGAACCTCGACCTCGACGCCGGCAAGATGCGGATCGTGGAACAGCTGCTCAAGCCAGGTCCTGACCCGGTGTTCGGGCCGACCAAGACCGGCCTGCCGCGGACGGTGTCCCTGTCGGCCGAGACGATCGCCTTGCTGCGCGTGCTGCGAAAGCATCAACGCGAACTGATGATGGCGAACCGGACGACCTACCAGGACTTCGACCTGGTGTTCGCGAAGGAATACCCCGACCTGCAGCGGCAGGGCGAGATGCTCGGCTACCCGCTACAGATGAATAATTTGGGGCAGCGGGAATACGCGCAGTTGGTGAAGGCCGCCGGGGTGAAGCCCATCAAGTTCCACGGTCTGCGCCATACCTGCGCCACGCTCCTGCTGCGCGGCCGCATCCCGGTGCATGTCGTCAGCGAGCGCCTCGGCCATTCCAAGGTGAGTATGACGATGGAGATCTACGCGCATGTGTTACCGGACATGCAGGAAGAGGCCGCGACCACGCTCGGCGCCATCCTCCACGGATAGGACTTGATGCATGAGGATGCATGAGGATGCAGACCTACGCAGTAATTAAAATCCCACAAGGTACCATGTGGGATACGGAGCTCAGCCGCGCTTCTTAACTTGGGTTTGTTTTGAACCTAAGTCTGTGAGCGATTCCAATCGCGCCGGCCGCACTTCGGGCAGCGGGCGGGGAGGCGCGGACGCCGCGCGCGCCAATGCGGCCACCACTCGTGCCGGCAGCCCTCACAGCGGCACTGGGAGCGATACACCGTGACCGGCACCGCGTTGACGATCGTGATTGCCATCTGCGAGAAGTTGGATGTCGCCATCGCCACCCCCGAAAAAGTTCGTTAGCAGGCCGTTAGCAAACACACGCCAAAGGGGCGCAAATGCGCCCCTTTTTTCATTTGGTGCGGAAGAGAGGACTCGAACCTCCACCCGGTTGCCCGGACTAGCTCCTGAGGCTAGCGCGTCTGCCAATTCCGCCACTCCCGCACGGAGGGTTTCTACCGAGGCAGCGAAGCATTCAGTATACCGAAACCCTTGCTAGAATCGCCACCCAACCCCTCGCAACCAACCCCGTGGAGGCCCACGTGCGCCACTTGTTACTCGTCGGGATCTTCGTGACGGCGGTCGTTCTCGTTGCCCAGGCGCAGGCGCCACGAAATACGCCAGTCGCGCCGCGCGCGGATGCGCCGACCTTCTCCAAGGACGTCGCGCCGATCCTCTATGCCAATTGCGTCTCGTGTCACCGGCCCGGCGAGGTTGCGCCGATGTCGCTGCGCAGCTACGACGAAGTGCGGCCGTGGGCGCGATCGATCAAGGACAAGGTCGCGAAGCGCGAGATGCCGCCATGGTTTGCCGATCCCGCGCATGGCACGTTCGCAAACGACGCGCGCCTCAGCGACGCGCACATCGCGACCATCGTGAGATGGGTCGACGCCGGCGCGCCTCGCGGCAATGCGGCCGAGGAGCCGACGCCGCCGACACTGACGGAAGGCTGGCAGCTGGGCGAGCCCGACTACATCATCACGCTCCCGAAGATCGAGGTCCCCGCCGAAGGCGACGACCTCTTCCCGACGCCGAACCTCACCATCGACATCCCCGAGGATCGCTGGATTCGCGCCGTCGAGATCCGCCCGAGCAATCGTGCAGTCACGCATCACTCGGTGCTGTTCATGGCCGGCGGCGTGGGCGGTGGCATGGTCGGCAGTTCCGGGTTCGTCGACGTGCTCGGCGTGTGGGCCGTCGGCACGCCGCCAACCGTGTACCCCGACGGCGTCGGCCGCTGGGTGCGCAAGGGACAGCAGCTGCGCACCAACCTGCACTATCACCCGAACGGTAAGGCGCAGAGCGATCGGACGCGCGTCGGCCTCTACTTCGGCAAAGGTGAGCTCACGAAGGAAGTGACGACGGCGGTGGCGGGAGACGTCACCTTCAGGATTCCGGCCGGTGCGAAGAACCACGAGATGCGCGCGCTCTACGTGATCGACCAGGACATCAACGTCGTCTCGTTCTTTCCGCACATGCACTTCCGCGGCAAGGACATGACCATGACGGCGTTGCTTCCCGACGGCCGCCGGCAGACGCTGCTGCGCGTGCCCAAGTACGACTTCAACTGGCAGCTGTACTACTTCCTGAAAGCCCCGGTCCCGCTGCCGCGCGGCACGATTGTCGAGGCGGTCGCGCACTACGACAACTCCGCCGACAATCCGAACAACCCGGATCCGACGCGCGACGTGACGTTCGGCGAGCAGTCGAACGACGAGATGATGTTCGGGGTGTTCGACTTCATGCCGAAGGACGGCGTGTCGCCCGTACCGACGACGCCCGACAAGCGCATGGACGTTTTGGCCGGCACCTTCCCGGCCGGCTCCGCCTACCGCACCTCGGTCACGATCCTCAAACCGGTTCCGGCGGTGCTGCACTTGCCACGCACTGGCGACGGCGCGTTCTATCTCGCCCAGGGCCGCGTGCAGATTCTTCGCATACCCATCACGACGGTCACGTGGACCGGCGACGCGTTCGCGTTCCGGATGGACGCGCAGTTTGGACCCAATGCCCGGTTCACGTTCGACGTGAAAGGCACCGTCGCGGGCAACACGATCAGCGGTGAGGTGCTTCCGGTCGGCGCCGAGAAGGCGCCGTTCGGCCGCACGTTCGCTGGGACGCTTGCCACCAGAAATAACGAATGACGAATCACGAC
>JALDXK010000378.1:0-6202 GCA_032155105.1 Acidobacteriota bacterium | reverse complement strand
ATCCTGCGCCCCGGGTTTGGCGTCGCCACGGCCGAGGCCTACCGCTGGTTCGACGAAGAGGCGCGCCGGCACGGCAAGGAACCGGCCCCGCGCGCCGTCCCGCCCGGCTGGCCGGCGTGGTCCGCCGTGTTGCGGAACGACCTCGAGGTGCCGGTCGTGCGCCATCACCCCGCCATTGGCCGCATCCGGCAATCGCTGGTCGATGCCGGAGCGACGTTTGCGGCGATGTCGGGCTCCGGATCCGCCGTATTTGGGCTGTTTGAGCGGGCCGACGCGGCCAGGCGCACCGCCAACGATCTGGCACGGCCTGGATGGTTGTCGTTGCACACAAGGACACTGAATCGACGCGAGTACGCCAGGCGTGTTGGTGGCCTCTCCGGCTAAGGCTTCGAATGGACAGATCTCTCTAAACTGGGCTACGATAAGTGTTTGCCCCGTGGTGTTGGGGCGTGGCCAAGCGGTAAGGCGCCGGCCTTTGGAGCCGGTATTCGAAGGTTCGAATCCTTCCGCCCCAACCAAGTTCGCAAGGCTCCGCCCAGTGATCGTGTGGGCTCCGCCTTGCGAACGGCAGCGTAGTCTTGCCCCGCCTCCGGCGGGGCGGTTTTGGTATGCGACCAACCGGTTTCGGAGAACTGAAAGTTTTTTCTGGCAGCGCTCACCCGCAGCTCGCGGCTGAGATTGCCGAGTTCCTCGGGGTGGAACTCGGACAAGCCCGCCTGCGCCGGTTTCCCGATACCGAAGTCTCGTTCCAGATCGACGAAAACATCCGCGGCACCGACGTCTTCATCGTCCAGCCCACGTGCGCGCCCGTCGATCCGCACCTGATGGAACTGATGATCATGACCGACGCGTTCCGCCGGTCGTCGGCGGCGCGCATCACCGCCGTGATTCCGTACTACGGCTACGCGCGCCAGGATCGCAAGGACAAGCCGCGCGTCCCGATCTCCGCCAAGCTCGTCGCCAACGTGCTCGTCGCCTCCGGCGTCAACCGTGTGCTGACGATGGACCTGCACAAGGCGCAGATCCAGGGCTTCTTCGACCTGCCGGTGGATCACCTGTTCGCCGCGCCGGTGATCATCGACTACCTGTCGCGCCAGTCCTACGAGAAGCTGACCATCGTCGCCCCGGATGCCGGCGGCGCCGAACGCGCCCGCGCCTATGCCAAGCGGCTCGACGCCGAACTGGCCGTCATCGACAAACGCCGCAGTGAAGATGGCACTGCCGAAGTGATGAACGTAATCGGTGAAGTGGCCGGCCGCACCTGCGTGATCGCCGACGACATCATCGACACCGCCGGCACGATCCAGAAGGCCGCGCAGGCGCTGAAGGATTCCGGCGCCGAGCGCGTGCTGGCGTGCGCCATTCACGGCGTGCTCTCCGGTCCGGCGATCGATCGCATCGAGAAGGCGCCGATCGACAAGTTGATTATCACCAACACGATTCCGCTGACGGCGGAGCGTGCGAAGTGCCAGAAGATCGTGATGCTGCCGGTCGGCCGGCTGCTCGGCCAGGCGATTCGTTCGATCCACGAGGAAACCTCCGTATCCTCGTTGTTTGTCTAGGCGACCCGAAGCTTCGTAGCTGCGTGCCGTCGTTGTTGGTGTAGGAGGCGCGAAGCTGCTTAGCTCCGTGCCCTCGTTCTTTGTGCAGGAGACGCGAAGCTTCGTAGCTCCGTGTCCTCGTCGTTCGTGTGAGGAGACGCGAAGCTCCACCGCTCCGTGTTCTCGTGGGTATTAACTCGGTAAAGGGTGTAGGCAGTCCGAAGCCCGAAGGAAGGTTGCAATGGAAGCAGTTCTCGACGCGGTCAAGCGGCAAACCAGGGGAAAAAACGAAGCTCGTCGCCTCCGCGCGGCCGGAAAGATCCCGGCCACGTTGTACGGCGCGCAGAAGGCGGGAGACACGACCGGGCCGGAATCGGTGTCGGTCGATCCCAAGCCGCTGATGCGCATCCTGCACTCGGCCTCGGGTCTCAACACGCTGATCAGCCTGAAGCTGGAAGGCGCTGATGCGCGCGTGCTGGTGAAGCACGTGCAGCTCGACCCGATCACGCATCACCTGCTGCATGCGGATTTCTACCGCGTCAACATGGACCGCAAGATCCAGGTCACCGTGCCGGTGATCCTGCGCGGCGAGTCGCGCGGCGTGAAGCAGGACGGCGGCGTGCTCGACTTCGTGCATCGCGAGATCGAAGTCGAAGTGCTGCCGGCGAACATCCCGGACTCGATCGAGGTCGACATCAGCGATCTCGGCATCGGCGATTCGGTGCACGTCCGCGACGTGGCGTCGAACGCGGCGTGGACGCCGATCAGCGATCCCGACATGATGATCGTCCACATCGTGGTGATCAAGGTCGCCGAGGAAGCCCCGGCGGCGGGCGCGGAGGGTGCTGTGGCGGCTGCGGCGCCGGCGGCCGGCGCGACCGGCACCGAGCCCGAGGTCATCAAGAAGGGCAAGACCGACAAGGAAGAGGGCAAGGACGAGAAGAAGAAATAAGTCGATTTCAGATCTCGGATTGCAGATTTCAGATTTATTTGCGGATCTCGGATTCGGATTTGCTGCGTGAAGCTGATTGTTGGACTCGGTAATCCGGGCTCGGAGTACCGGGATACACGGCACAACGTGGGCTTCATGATCGTGGACGCACTCGCCGGGCGGTGGCGGGTTGGCGACGAGTGGCGCGAGAAGTTCGAGGCGCTGCAGATTAAGACGACGGTCGGCGACGAGGCGGTAATACTCGCCAAGCCGCTGACGTTCATGAACCTCAGCGGCCAGGCCGTCAACGCCGTCGCCGGGTTCTACAAGATCGACCCGGCCGACGTGTTCGTCGTCACCGACGATGTAGCGCTGCCGCTGGGCCGGTTGCGGGCGCGGCGCGAAGGCGGCGCCGGCGGGCACAACGGGCTGAAGTCGATCATTCAGCATCTCTCGACGCCGGCGTTTCCGCGGATGCGGGTCGGCGTCGGGCGCGGCGACAACGGCCGCGATCTCTGGGATCACGTGCTGGGCCGCTTCGAGGCGGCCGAGCGCGACACGGTTTCGGCGGCGGTGCTGCGCGCCGCCGATGCCACGGAGATGTTCCTCTCCGATGGCATCGAACGCGTGATGAACGTGTTCAACGCAGCAACAGACACTGCGGAATGACCTGCAGTGTAATCCTTGCCACTGGCCATGCCAGTGGCCACCCTGAGCGAGATATTCACAACCGCAGGTTGTGAATATCGAGTCGAAGGGCGTCCAAAGGGAGCGGTGAATGAGTAAGCGTACGTACGAACTGATTTACGTCCTCAAGCCGGACGCCGGCGAAAGCGAGGTCGCCGACCTGCACAAGCAGGTGGCCGACATCGTCGAGCGCATGGGCGGCAAGATCGAGAAAACCGAAAACGCGCTGCCGTGGGGCCGGCGCAAGCTCGCCTACGAGATCGGGCATCACAAAGAAGGCTTCTACGTCCTCGAAGTGATCACCGGCTCGGGCGAACTGATGAAGGAGATCGATCGCCGCCTGAAGGTGACCGAGGGACTGCTGCGCCACCTGATCGTCCGCGTCGACGAGAGCGCCATCAAGGCCGAGCGCGCGCGCTCGAAGCGTACGGAAGAGTCGCGTCGCCGCCGCGTGGCGCGCGGGTTGCCGCCTGACCGGCAGCCGGGTGAAGGACCGCAGGGTGTGGATGACGATGATTCTGGCGACATGATGTTCGATGGCGCCGATTTGGAGACTTAAATCATGCCGTTTGGTGGACCAAAGAAGAGCGGCCCTGGCGGCCGGGGCAAGGATGCAAAGGCCGGCGACAAGGCCGGCGGGCAGCGTCGTGGCGGCGGCTTTTTCCGGCGCCGTAAGGTCTGCAAGTTCTGTGCGGACAAGATCGACGACATCAACTACAAGGACGTCAAGCTGCTGAGCGGCTTCGTCCCCGAGCGCGGCAAGGTGTTGCCGCGGCGGATTTCCGGCACCTGCGCGAAACATCAGCGCGGGCTGCGGGTGGCGATCGTGCGGGCGCGCCAGCTGGCGCTGCTCCCGTACGCCGCCGACTAGAGGAGACGCGCACCATGGAAGTCATTCTCCGGGACCACGTGGACAATGTGGGCAAACGCGGCGACGTCGTCAAGGTCGCCGACGGTTTTGCCCGCAACTACCTGCTGCCGCGGAAGCTCGCCCTCGAGGCGACCGACGCCAACAAGCAGTGGATCGCGCGCGAGCGCAAGATCGCCGAGGCGCGTGAAGGCGAGGAGCGCGAAACCGCCGAGGCGCTGGCCGAACGGCTGGTGGCGCTCGACTTGCAGATTAGCCGCAAGGTCGGCGACAACGACACACTCTACGGGTCGGTGACGAACTCCGACATCGCCGACCTGCTCAAGCAAAAGGGCTTCGACATCGATCGCCGCAAGATCCTGTTGCCCGATCCGATTCGCGCCATCGGCGAAACGCACGTGCCGGTGAAGCTGCATCGCGACGTCACCGCGCAGTTGAAGATCACGGTCGCCAAAGAGTAAGCGCGGGCGATCGACCAAAGAAAAAACTCGAGGCCGGTGCGCCAAAAATAAGGCGCGCCGGCCTTTTGTTTTGCTTCATAATTCATTTCCCCCTTCACATTCGACTGATGGCTCCTGAGACTGCAACCGCAACCGCAACCGCAGCGCAGCAACGCACGCTTCCGCACAACCTCGAAGCGGAACGCTCGGTGCTCGGCGCGATCCTGATCGACAACGAGACGTTCAACGTCGCCGCCGCCATCATCGACGCGAAGGCGTTCTTCCGCGACGCGCACCGTCGCATCTACGAGCGGATGCTGGACCTGTCGGAGCGCAGCCAGCCGATCGATCTGGTGACGCTGAAGGAAGAACTGGAACGTGCCGGCGAGCTCGAGGAGGTCGGCGGGCCGGCCTACATCGCGTCGCTCGTCGACGGCGTGCCACGCTCGACCAACGTCGAGTACTACGCCCAGATCGTCAAGGAAAAGGCGACGCTGCGGAACCTGATCTTCTCCGCGAACAAGATCCTTGGCAGCGCCTACGAGGCCGACCAGGAAGCGGACCTGATCCTGGACGAGGCCGAGAGCGCGATCTTTTCGGTCGCCGAAGACCGCATCAAGGCCGGCTTCGTGTCGATGTCGCAGCTGGTGCGCGAGAGCTTCCCGAAGATCGAGAAGCTGTTCGAGCACAAGACCTTCATCACCGGCGTCGCCACCGGCTTCGACGACATCGATCGCAAGACGCGCGGCCTGCAGGCGGGCGACCTGATCATCGTGGCGGCGCGCCCGTCGATGGGCAAGACCAGCCTGGTGCTCAACATCTGCCAGCACGTCGCCACCCACGGCGGCGTGGCCGGCTTCTTCAGCCTGGAAATGTCGAAAGAATCCCTGTTCATGCGCATGCTTGCCTCCGAGGCCAAGATCGACATGTACCGGCTGATGAGTGGGCAGATCGGCCAGAAGGAATATGGCCAGATCACGCACGCGATGGAGACGCTCAGCGAGGCGAAGCTGTTCGTCGACGACACCGCGGGTATCGGCGCGCTCGAAATGCGCGCCAAGGCGCGGCGGCTGAAGGCCGAGCACGGCCTCAGCGTAATCGCCATCGACTACATCCAGTTGATGACCGGCCGCGGACGGTTCGAGAACCGCACGCTCGAACTGGCGTCGATCTCGCGCTCGCTCAAGGGCCTCGCCAAGGAACTGAGCGTCCCGATCATCGTCTTGTCACAGCTATCGCGCGCGCCCGAGGCGCGGTCCGACAAACGACCGATGCTGTCGGACCTCCGCGAATCGGGCGCCCTCGAACAGGACGCCGACGTGGTGGCGCTCATCTTCCGTGAGGAGATGTACAAGCTCGCCGACGATCAGCCGTCAGACTCGGATGGCGTGGCGGAGATCATCATCGCGAAGCAGCGTAACGGCCCGACCGGCACCGTGAAGCTCGCCTTCATCAGGGAGCAGACGCGCTTTGGAAACCTTGCGTCGGGCGGGTATGCGGAATCGTAGGGGCCGGGACTTAGTCCCGCCCGCCCGCTGAGGCGGGACTGAAGTCCCGCCTCTACGTGTTGTAATCTGCCTGTGTGATCCGCTGCACGACTGCGCGTGTCGATCTGGCAGCGCTCGAATCCAACTTCACCTCCATCACCACCTATCTTGCCGGCGAGGCGGGCCTCAACCGCACCGCCGGCCGCGGCCCCGTCGTCGCGCCGGGCATCATTGCCGTGGTCAAAGCC
>JALDXK010000377.1:0-6207 GCA_032155105.1 Acidobacteriota bacterium | reverse complement strand
GGCGACGGCGGAACTGCCGAGGCCGAGGAAGGGATCCACGGCCAGCCCGATGCGATCGACGCCGTGCAGCTTGAGACAGTACGCCGGCAGCCGCCACGGAAATGTCGCCGGGTGAGGTCGCTCCTTGTCGCGACTCTGGATCGTCTCGTAGGGGAGGAACCACGTGTTGCCGCGGCAGCGCAACCCGGAGCCCGCCTTTTCCCAGCGGGTCACGTTCGACTGATCCTGATACTTGACGCCGATGGCCGTCCGATCGAGGAGCGTCGCAGCCTTCGGGCTGAAGTGGAACACGAACTCGTGGCAGTCGTTCAGGAAGCGACGGCTGTTGATGGGTTTGTAGTGTCCCACCGCGAGGTCGTCGGCCAGGCCGCTGCGCGTGCCCGCCAGCGCCTTCTCGATGGCGATCGACTTCACCCAGTGGATGATGTTCTGCAGCTCGAGGTGCGGCCGCACCGCCTGCGCCACGTCGAGCGCCGTCCACGGATCCTTGGGCTTGGCGCCGACATTCAGGAACAGCGACCCATCGGCCGAAAGCGCCCGGCGCGCCGCCTTCACCCACGCACCCGTCCACTCCAAATACTCCGCCCGCGGCCTCCCGTCGTCGTAGGTCCGGTAGCGAATACCGAGATTGTAAGGAGGTGAGGTGACGAGGGCGTCAACCGAGCCCGCGCGGAAGGCCGAGAGGGTGTCGATGGCGTCGCCGAGGAAGAATTGCAGCCGGAGCCGGCCGCGACGCAGGTCGGCGTAGGGCTTTGGCAGGGCGCGCGGCACTGCCAAGAATTGTACTTGCGGTCCGCCTTGGTGCGGACGATGTGACAAATTCTGTTAGGAGGCTCTCGCGGTCAGCGTGGAGGTTACCGCGGCGAACCGCTCGCGCTCGGCCGACACCGTGTGGTTGCGGCGATGCGCGTGGCTGTCACAGCCGACGCCTTTCTCTTCCACGTAGATGACCTCGCGCGTGCTGGCAATGTCGCGGTAGCGTCCCACCACACAGCCGCACGACAGCGTCGAGAACCCCAGTATGCGAACGACGCTCATCGATCTGTTCCCTCGCTGCCGACACTAAGCAACTTACGTGCCGCAGTCCTGCGGGTACAACTTCAGAGGGAGATCGAGTTTTCTGCGCACCGGCGCCATGGGGAATCGTGGCCCTTCTTACACACCCAAGGTGTCAGGAGTCACACACTCGAGTTAATGCTCACCTTGCGCATCTCGCGAAGTTGGATCGATCTCCAGCAGATTGGATAACACCGCGGAGGTACGAAACGCAGAAAATGAACGCAGGTTACGTTACTGATTTGCAATTGATGCGAGGCCGTCGCGAGCCGACTGAGAAGTCGGATCGACGATGAGGGCTTCGGCGAAGTAGCGGCGGGCGAGAGTGGGATTACCGGATTGGAGTTCGAGGTGGGCGAGGTTGGTGTAGGTGCCGGGTTCCCGCGGGTCGGCTTTGATCGACGTCTCGAATGCCGTGCGCGCCTCGTCTCGGCGGCCCAGTGTGGCGAGGCAGGCGCCAATCAGGTTATGCGCCTTGGCGTGCGCGGGGTCGATCGCTACGGCGTTGCGCGCCGCTTGCAGCGCCAGGTCATGACGATTTTGCAAGAAGAACAGCGAAGCGGCGTAGTAATGCGACCACGCGTTCTTCGGCGCTTCCTTCACTAGCCGGATCGCGACCGGCTCCAGTCGGGCGGTGTCGCCGGCATCGGAGAGGACGGAGGCGAGCTGCTCCAGCGCCGGCACGTTGGCGGGGTTGGCCTGCAGCACGGTGAACGGAATGCGGATCGCTTCGTTGAAGTTTCCCTGGGACGCCATCACGCGCGACAGCGCGAGCCTGGCTGGGATTCGCGCCGGGTCTGACGCCAGGTTGCCGAGGAAGGCCTGTGCCTCGCCGACGGTGTTGAGCGACGCGGCGGCACGAACGAGGGCGTCGAGGGCGACCGGGTCGTCGGGATTGGCGGAGAGCGATCGCGCGAGATCGTCGTAGGCCGGGCGATGTGCGTCGGACTTGAGGAACATCAGGCCGCGGTCGCGCCAGTCGGCGGGCGTTGCAGAACTGAGCACCTGATCGACCGCTGCCGGCTTGGTGCTCGACGCCGCCAGCTGGCGCAGCGCCGCGGCGTTGTCGTCGCGGGCGGTGCCGAAGATGCTGCGCGGCCCCGAGAACTCGAGCAGCGATCGATCGTCGGTCTGCAACGGCGCACCGTTTGCCCACGCCTTCAGCGCGTCGCCCTGGGCGACGAACAACGACAGCAGCGGGAACGGTCCGGTCACGCCGACGCCGGCCAGGTCCGCGGCCACGCCCGGGCGCGTCATGGCGGCGGCCATGCCGGCCACGCGGGCGTCGAGCGGTTCGGTGGAGCCGACCAGCAGCACGTCGGCATCACCGACCAGCCACAGCGTGCCGTGCGGGAATACCGAGAGGAAGGTCGCGACGATCGAACGGAGGTCGCTGTTGCTGATGTCGTAGGTATGGGCCCACTGGCACAGCACACCGCCCGGGGTCAGGCGATCGCGGGCGCCCTCGAAAAATTCGCGCGTGAAGAGCGAGGCGATGCCGGCCATCCACGGGTTCGACGGTTCCGACACGATCACGTCGTAGGATTGCCGGCCCAGCATGAGGTGCGTGCGGCCATCGCCGACGATCAATCGCGTGCGTGCGTCGGCGAGCGCGCCGTGGTTTTCGGCTTCGAAGAAGCGCGACGCCTCGACTACACCGGGCGAGATCTCGAGCACGGTGGCTTCCGTCAGCGGATGGGTGAGCGCCGAGCCGAGGGTGACGCCGCTGCCGAGCCCGAGAATCGCGGCCCGCTTGGGATCCGGATGGAGCAGCAGCGGCACGTGCGCGAGCAGCCGCTGCGTCAGCATGTCGCCCGCATTGGACGCATCCACCTTGCCATCGATGGCGAGCGAGATGGTGCCCGTGAGCCGCCGCACGGCGACCGTCCCGGTTGAGCCTTCGCGGTACGACAGCAATTCGCCCGCGGTCAGCGCGGTTTCGAGGTCCTGCCCGCGCATCGCCGGCGCGTATTTGTAGGCCCCGCTCGACAGTAGCGCGCGATCCCACTGCGGCAGCGTGACGATCGCCACCGTGACGGCGCCGGTCAGTGCGAAGCCGAGCGCTCTGCCTCGTCCATGCCCGGCCTTGATGAGCACCGCGAGCGCCACCAGCGCGCCGAGCGCCGCGACTGCGCGGATGGTGCCGTGCAGTCCTATCTCCGGCACCAGCAGGAAACCAGCCAACAGCGATCCGAGTATGGCGCCGATGGTGTTGATGGCGTAGATCAGCCCGATGTTCTCGGTGACCGACTCATCGCGGCCGGTGGCCATGGCCACGGCGAACGGGAAGGCGGCACCGAAGGCGAGTGTCATCGGCAGCAGCAGACCCGACACCAGCAGCACCTCGCGCCGCAGCACGTCGGTGAACTGGTAGTCGGGGCGCGACACGATCTCCGCGATGGTCAGCAGCGCCCAATCCACGCCGGACGCCGCCGCCAGCGCGAGCCCGGCGCTCAACAGCAGCGAGCAGGCGAGGCCTATCGCCGGATTCACGCGGGAGGCGAGACGCGACCCGATCGCGGCACCGCCGGCGAGGCCGATGATGAAGATCGACACCACGGTGCTGAAGGCGTAGGTGGTGGGCCCGAGGATCTGCACGAGCAGCCGTGTCCACACCACTTGCAAGGTGAGCGACGCAAACCCGCTGGCGCCGAGCGCGGTCGCGGCGAGCCACGGATGCGTTTGTTGCGCCGACGTTCGGAGAGCGGACGCTTGAGCGTCCGCTGGACTCGGGGGGGGCTGAAGCCGTCGCCCTCCATCGTCTGCACGTGTCGCAATCAGGTACGCGCCGCCCGCCGCGACGACATTCAACGCCACGCCAACGAACGTGGTGCCGTTGAGGCCCAGTGCGGGAATGAGCCAGAACCCCGCGAGCACCGCGCCGGCCGCTGCGCCGAGGGTGTTGAGCGCGTACAACGCGCCCGCATCCTGGGCCGCGGTTGACGCCGAGCGCACCATCCATCGCGACGCGATTGGGAACGTGGCGCCCATGCACGCCGCGGGCACGCACAGCAGCAGCACCGAGGTGGCCAGACGGAGCAGCGCGAATGTGGCGCCGCCCTCGCCATCGGCATACGCCGACGCCAGCATTGGCCGCAGCGCGATCAACGCGAGCGGCATCAACAGCGCCAGTACCGCGATCGCGATCTCCAGCGTCGCATAGCTCCGCAGCGCGCGCGCCGGCGTCATCCGCGCCGCGATGCGCCCGGCCATCCCCGCCCCGGCGGCGAGGCCGCCCATGAAGGCGGCGAGCACGGCGCTGGCCGCGGCCAGCCCGTGACCGAGCTGCAGCGTCAGCAGCCGTGTCCAGACGACTTCGTAAATGAGGGCCGCGGCGCCGGACACCGCAAACAGAATCAGGAAGGGACCACGCCCCATCACGCCAAGAGTATCAAGGGAGCGTCGCTTCGGGCACGTAAAGAGTGAGGTGCGCGTCGCGCTGCACTTCGCGGAGCTTGAAGGCGTCGATCACCATGCGGGCGCGATCGGGCGGGATGAAACGCTCGTCGATGATGACGTAGCCGACGTGACCTTGCGTGACCAGCCGGTCGCCGCGCTGGTCGAGCACCGCCTGCACCGCCGGATCGATCGGCTTGGGTTCGCTCAACGTGATCAGTGCGTCGAGTGTTGGATAGCGTTCCCGCATCAGCTTGACCCGGGTCGGCGAGATGCGCGACAGGTAGCCGCCGATCAGCGCCTTGCCGTGCCTGATCTGGTTGTACTGCGATCGCGGCCGGAAGTTGCCGGTCTCCCACACGCCGTCGCGCACGCCGAACGGCAGCACCAGCACGCGCACGGGCCGCGGATCGGCGGCGACGCGATCGTAAATCGGCGAAATCTCGGCTGAGTACAAGGTGCGCGGCGCGGGCCACAGCTCGAACATCAGCAGCAGGGCAGCCACGGCGCCGATCAATCGCCGCCGCTGCGGCCAGCGTTCACCGATCGCTGCGAGCGCGCCGGCCATCAACACGGCTACACCGAGCACCGCCACGATCGTGAACCGGCTCGGCATGCGCGCCAGTCCGAACCCGGGCGCGTAGCGCAAAAACGCCCACGGTCCCGGCACGTGCGTGTTGACGCCGGCGATGTAGATGAACGGCCCGAGCGCCAGCAGCGCAAAGCCGATGGTCAGCACCCACCACCGCTTGCGCGGGCGGTATTCGGCGAACCATACCGCGAGGATGATGACGACGATCGACACGAGGCTGATCGAGGCGGTGTATTCGACGAAGTGCGTTGGCCGCGCCAGCATCGGATTCTCGGTGAACCAGCGCATCAGCGGGTGCAGCGGGTTGGGGGTCACGAACGACAGCGCGTCCACGCCGCGCGGGCTGCTGCGCCAGAAGATCTGCGGGCTCACGAACCGGCCGTCGGCGATGCGTTCGCCGAGGCCGTAGAGCACGGGCGCCATCGGCCCGGCGCACGCCAGCCCGGCGATCAAGGCGACCATGATCGGCGATCGCGGCCTGCCCTGAGCGAGCCACGCACCTTCGCGTGGCGAGTCGAAGGGCAGCTCGAAGCGCGGACGCCACCAGATGACGATCCGCACCAGCAGCAGCGCGGTGAGGATCAGCACCGGGTTGTAGAGGCTGCGCACGTGGATGGGGATGCCCAGCAGCGAGAACTCGCCGCCGCGTCCGAGCACGAGTCCGGCGATCAGTCCGCCCAGGCACACGATCAACACGTCGAGCAGCCAGATCCACGACCGCGACGCGGGTCGTGCCGCACGGGTCACGCGCAGCAGCGTGGCGCCCAGGTAGACCACCGCGATCATCAGGCAATAGACGCCGTAGTACGCATCCGACAGCGCCGCCCACGCCATGCACAGGCCGACGAGCGCGGCGTCCTTCGCCGAGCGCGACCGCTCGGCGTTGATCAGGCACCAGAGGAATGCCGGCAATGCCGCCGCCGCGGCGAGGCTGAAGTGACCCGTCGTGCGCGCAACCATCGCCGGTGCCCAGGCGAACACCAGCCCGCCCAGCCACGCCTCGAACCGGTTTGCCGCGGTGGCGCGCCGAATCAATCCATACGCCACGACCGCGTTGAGCGCGCTCACCAGCAGGAACACCACGTTGAACGACGTGACGATGCCGAGCCACGAGATCAGGGGCAGCGCCAGCAGGTTGAGGAACGCCGTGTAGTTGTGCTGCG
>JALDXK010000376.1:0-6221 GCA_032155105.1 Acidobacteriota bacterium | reverse complement strand
CGCGCCGCCGAATCGCCCGAATCGCTCACCGACTCGCTGCGCAAGGAGCAGATCCTCGTGACGCAGGTGGGGCCTGCGGCGCGCAAGGAGCAGCGCTTCAAGCGCATCAACGACAAGAGCATGGCGGTGTTCACGCGCCAGTTCTCGGTCATGATCGACGCCGGCCTGCCGCTGGTGCAGTGCCTCGACATCCTGGGCAACCAGGAAGATCACAAGTACTTCGCCCAGGTGATTTTGCAGACGCGCACGGACGTGGAAGGCGGCATGTCGCTGGCCGACGCCATGAAGCGGCATCCCAAGGTCTTCGACGCCCTGTTCTGCAACATGATCGCGGCAGGCGAGGCGGGCGGTATTCTCGACACCATCTTGAAGCGCCTCGCGGTCTACATTGAAAAGGCCGTGAAGCTGAAGAGCCAGGTGCAGTCGGCGATGATCTACCCGGTCGCCGTGATCGTCATCGCCGCCCTCGTGATCGGCGTCATCCTGTGGAAGGTGATCCCGACATTTGCGTCGCTGTTTGCCGGCCTTGGCGCCGAGCTGCCGCTGCCGACGCGCATTGTCATCGCGCTCAGCAACAACCTGGTCCGGTTCGCGCCGTTCCTGATCGCGGCGTTCTTCGCCGGCGGCTGGGGCTTCCGCACCTACTACGCCACCGAGAAGGGCCGCCGCGTGATCGATGCGATCACGCTGAAGTTGCCGATCCTCGGGCCGATCATGCGCAAGATCGCGGTGGCGCGGTTCTGCCGCACGCTGTCGACGCTGATGTCGTCGGGCGTGCCGATTTTGGACGGTCTCGATATTACCGCCAAGACCTCGGGCAACGCGATCATCGAAGACGCCATTCAAACGACGCGCAAGAGCATCGAGCGCGGCGAAACGATCTCGGCCCCGCTCAAGGACACCAAGGTGTTTCCCGGCATGGTGTGCCAGATGATCAGCGTCGGTGAGGCGACCGGCGCGCTCGACACCATGCTCAGTAAGATTGCCGACTTCTATGAAGAAGAAGTCGACGTCGCGGTGGAAGGCTTGCTGACGCTGCTGGAACCGCTGATGATCGCATTCCTCGGCGGCGCGGTTGGCGGTATCGTCATCGCGATGTACATGCCGATTTTCGACCTGATCAGCAAGCTGACGTAATGGAGCAGCGGACGCTGCGGCGGCGACTGGCGGTCCTGATTGGGGTCCGGCTGGTCGTCGCCACCGTGCTGCTCGGGTCCGCGGTGGTCGTGCAGCTCCGCGAGCCCGACGCGTCGGCCGTCAATCCGTTCTTCTTCGTCATCGCCCTGGCCTACGCGGTGAGCCTGGGTTTCATCGGCTCGTTGCGGTTCGTCGATCGTTTTCCGTGGATGACCGATCTCCACTTCGCGATCGACGCAATCCTGGTGTCGGCGGCGGTGTTCCTCACCGGCGGTGTCCAGAGCCTGTTCACGATCCTCTACATGCTGCCGATCGTCGCGGCCAGCTCGGTGCAGTTCCGCCGTGGCGGCCTGCAGGTGGCGGGTTTCAGCACCATCCTGCTGATCGGCGTGGTGATGGCGCAGTATCTGCACGTCAACGGCTATCTCGACCTGCCGCGGAGCGTCAGCATCAGCCGCGAACTGCCGTCGATTCAGATTGCGCAGTACATGGTCGCGCTCAATGCCTTCGGGCTGTTTGGAGTGGCGCTGCTGAGCGGCTCGCTCGCCGAACGGGCCCGGCTTGGCGAGGTCCAGCTCGAACAGGCGACCGAGGAGATCGCCGATCTGCAGGCCTTCAACCAGTACGTGCTCGACAACCTGGCCAGCGGCCTGGCGACGGCCGACGCCGAGAACCGGCTCGTAACCTTCAACCGGTCGGCGATGCTGATCACCGGCAGGGGCGGTGCGCTGCCGCTCGGACACTCGGCGGTCGAGGTGCTGCAGCTGCCCGGGGCCTTTGCCGCCAATGTCGCCAAGGACCTGGCGCGCGTGCGCAGCATGCGCTGCGACTATTCCTACCAGCGCGCCGACGGGCGGACCATCGACATCGGCCTGAGCGTCGCCAGCTTGCCGCTGCCGGATAGTTCGCGCGGCTATATCTACACATTCCAGGACGTGACCGAAATCAGGCGGTTCGAACAGAACGCCCGCCTGCAGCAGCGGCTCGCCGCGGTGGGCGAGATGGCCGCCGGCATCGCCCACGAAATCCGCAACCCGCTCGCGTCGATGTCGGGCTCGATGCAAATGCTCAAGCAGGAACTGTCGCTGGCGGGCGACCAGGCGCACCTCATGGACATCGTCCTGAAGGAATCCGAGCGCCTCAATCAGACCATCCGATCGTTTCTCGCCTACGCGCGGCCGCAGCGCTTCTCGCTCCAGAAACTCGACCTGCGGCCGATCGTCGCCGAAACCGCGATGCTGCTGCGCAACAGCACCGACATCGAAGACTCGCACCGGATCGAGGTCGAGCAGTCCGACGAGCCAGTGATCATCGACGCCGACGAGGGGCAGATCCGTCAGATCGTCTGGAACCTTGCCACCAACGGGCTGCGGGCGATGCCGAACGGCGGGACATTGCGCCTGGTTGCGGTCCACGAGGTGGCGGGCTCACACCTGGCGGTGCTGCGCGTCGAAGATGAAGGCGTCGGCATTGCGCCCGATGAAGTGGACACGATCTTCCAGCCGTTCCGCGGCTCGTTCGGCAAGGGCACCGGGCTCGGCCTCGCGATCGTGCACCGCATCGTGACCGATTACGACGGCCACATCGAGGTCAAGCCGCGGCCTCGCGGCGGCACAATCTTCCGTGTCACGTTCCCCGTGGCCCCCGAGGTCGCCGCCGCATCATGACGCGCCACAGCAGCAGCACACGGCTCGCGTCCGACAAGCCGCGCATCGTGATCGCAGACGACGAGCAATCGATGCGCGAGTGGATGCGTCTGCTATTCCAGCGCGACGGGTTCGAGGTCTTCACCGCGGAGGACGGCATCGCCGCCCGCGACCTCGTGGCGCGCGAATACGTCGATGTGGTCCTGACCGATATCAAGATGCCGAAGCTCGACGGCGTAGGGCTGCTGGCGTCGATCCGGCAGTCGGCGCCCGACGTGATCGTGATGATGATGACGGCGCATTGGACGCGCGATTCGGCCGAGTGGGCCGAGGCGAAGGCCCAGGGCGCCGAAGCGCTGTTCGAGAAGCCCTTCCGCGACGTGAACCTGGTGACAATGCAGGTGCGGCAGTTGCTCGAGTCGAGGCGGTTGCGGCACGAGAACGTGGTGCTGCGCGAAACCACCGCCGCGCATGGCTTCGCCGGCATCATCGGCCGTAGCCCGGCGATGCTCGAGGTCTTCCGGCTGGTCGAAATGGTCTGCCGTACCAGCAGCACGGTGCTGGTGTCGGGCGAATCGGGCACCGGTAAGGAACTGGTCGCGCGCGCGCTTCACAACCTGTCGCTGCGGCGCTCGCGGCCCTTCGTGGCCGTGAATTGCGGCGCCATGCCCGAGGCGCTCCTGGAATCGGAGCTGTTCGGTCACGTGCGCGGTGCATTTACCGGGGCCGACAAGGACAAGAAGGGCCTCATCGAGGCGGCCGAAGGCGGCACGGTCTTCCTCGACGAGATCGGCGAGATGCCGGTCACGATGCAGGTGAAGTTGCTGCGCGTGCTGCAGGAGCGAAAGTATCGTCCGGTGGGGGCCACCGAAGAAGCGGCCGCCGACATCCGCGTGATTGCGGCCACCAACCGCGACCTGCCGAAGTTCGTTGCGGAAGGGAAGTTCCGCGAGGATTTGTTCTATCGCCTGAACGTGATTCCGGTGAGGATGCCTGCGCTGCGTGAACGCGTTGAGGACATCGCGTTGATCGCCGATCACTTCCTCGCGAAATACACGCGGGAGATGAGCAAGACGATCGACGGCTTCTCGCCCGACGCCCTGGCGGCGTTCGGCGCCTACCGATGGCCCGGGAATGTCCGCGAGCTCGAAAACGTCGTTGAGCGCGCGGTGGCCCTCGCCTCCGAGCGCCGCATCGAGGCGGGTACGCTGCCCGACAATCTGCGCAGCGGCCAGCCGGCCACCGCCGGGCGCCCGCAACTGGATGAGGCGATGGTCGAGGCTGGGTTCAATCTCGAACGTCACCTGCAAGACATCGAGCGGTCGCACCTCGAGCGCGCGCTCGAACGGTGCGGCGGCGTGCAAACGCGCGCTGCCGACGCGCTCGGCCTCAGCTTCCGCCAGTTTCGCTACCTTGCCAAGAAATACGGCCTCAAGTGAGCCGGACGCTCGGCGCCATCGGCGTCATGGTCTCCGTCCTGGGGCTGTATTTGCTTCGACTCGATTCCGCCGCCGGCATGTATGTGGATGACGCCTGGTTCATCGTCCTTGCCAAAGCGCTGGCGCAGCAGGAAGGCTTCAAGCTCATCAGCGCGGCGACGACGCCGATTCTCCCGGCGTTTCCGCCAGGTTTCCCGATGCTGCTCGCGCCAATCGTGTGGTGGAATCCCGACTTTCCGAGCAACGTCCCACTGCTGAAGGGCGTCTCGATTGCCGCGATGCTCGGCGCCGGAACGCTCACCTATATCTACCTCGTTCGCTACCGCCAGGCCGCGACCGCCCTGGCCGCCGTAGTCGCCGTGCTGACGATGGTCCTGCCGGCCTTTGTCTTCCTCGCCACTTCAACGGTGATGGCGGAGGCCGCGTTCACGCTCTGTCAGCTGGGGGTGGCCATCGCCATCGAGCGGCTGGCGACGGCGCCGCCCGCCAATGTCACGTCGCGCGTGTTCGTCGCCGCGGCGATCAGTGTGGCGACCCTGCTGGTGCGTGCCGCCGGTGTGGCCGGCGTGGCCGCTGCGGTCGTCTACCTCACAACTCGGCGGGGCGTTCGCGTTGCCGCGCTGTTTCTGGTTGTGACAATCGCCGGGTACACGCCCTGGCTGATCTACTCGGCCACGCATCAGTCGGCGCCCGCCGACCGCGACGCTCATGGCGGCTCGGTGTCATTTGCGTACAGCGCGCTGGTGGCCATGCGGTACGGGGGCGAGCCGAGCGGTGGCAACGTCACGCTTCCCGAAATTCCTGGGCGCATTCGTTTCAATCTGATCAACATCTTCGGCCGGGATCTCGGCGCGATTGTGATGCCGGCCGCATATCGCGGTGCATCGGAAAGCGGACAGGAAGCGTTCAATCTCACAGGTGAAGTCGATCTCAGGGCGGGCAGCATGGGTGGGGGTCCCGAAATCGTCGTCGTGTCGTCGTTGTTGAGCGCCGTAGCCGTGCTCGGATTCCTCGCCGCGGCGCGCCACCGGCTCACGGTCGGGGAGTACATCGTGGCGGCGACGATCGCCATGGTGGCCCTCGTGCCGGCGCGTACGTACCGTTACGTGCTGCCACTCACGCCGTTCATCCTGTTCTATTTCTTCAACGGCATCCAGGCGCTGTCGACAAAATTCCGCCGGCTCGGCGACGAGCCGATGACCGCGGCGACTCGCATCGCCGCCCTCTGCGTGTTGATCCTGATCGGCGCCGAACACGCGCAGTACGTATGGCGCGCGCGGTTCGGGCCACCGCCGGATTGGGTCCACGATTACCACGAGGTCACCTCCGTTACGGAGTGGATGAATCGCAACTTGACTGGGGACTATATGGTCGCGGCGAGCAACCCGGGCCTTGTCTACCTGCTGACCGGACGCAAGACGATTGCCCTGACCGACCCGCGTAACCGTTGGCAGCAGTGGCGGGCGCAGGGCATCCGCTACGCGGTTTCACTGCATGCGATCCAGCCTCCCGGCAACTATCTGGGCTACCGGGTCCTATACGAATCGCCGCGCCTGAAACTCTGGGTGCTCGAAATCACGCCTACCGCCGAGTAATGACAGCAATTGACAAATGGCTGGACAGAATTTGTCAAAATTCTTGTGACGATTCGTTGCGGCGACGTCAAGTCAACTCGCTTCCGGCCACGAAGACACATAGACAGAGACAATTACGAGGATCACGACCGGCCGTAGAAATGGTGGCATGCCGGTTGCAGAGTCCTAGTTCGAACAGACAAATCGCAACCTAGTGACTTTGGAGAAGGACTCACATATGCGCATTCGTAGCACCAAGGGCTTCACGCTCATCGAACTACTGATCGTCGTCGCGATCATCGGCATCATCGCGGCGATTGCGGTGCCTGGCCTTCTCCGCGCCCGCATGGCGGGTAACGAGGCGTCCGCTATCGGCTCGCTGCGCGTGATCAACAGCTCGCAGCAGGCGTATTCATCGAGCTGCG